>NZ_JBFAIA010000172.1:0-18027 GCF_040654455.1 Nonomuraea sp. NPDC050691 | reverse complement strand
TCCTGTGCCAGCGCGGCGGCGGCGCGGGCCACGAGCGGGTCGGCCCGCCGCAGCGCCTCGTCGGTGAGGCTGCCCGAGTCGAGCAGCCACAGGTAGCCGTAGGTGACGTCCTGGTGCCGCAGCGGCCAGCAGACCCGGGCCAGCACCTTGAGGTCGGCGTCGGCCGGGATGCGGACCAGGTGTCCGGCGCGGGCGATGCCGTAGCGTTCGAAGTAGTCGCGGACCTCCGGCGTGGCGCGCCGGCGCAGGATCGACTCCTGGCGCACGGTGTCGATGTCGCCGTGCTGCGCCCCGTACGCGAGCAGCCGGAACGAGCGGTCCTCCAGCGTCGCGGAGGCCCCGAGCAGCCGGGCGAGCTCGTCGACGATGTCCTGCAGATCAGCCGAATTGTCCATGTGTATGACAGCCTGCCACATCGGGCGTTACGAGCGTCGATGGCCCCGCTTGAGCTGGGGTTTTAGATTGGATACATGCTCGGTCAAGTGTTGCTCGCCGCCTCCCGGAGCGCGCTGGTGCGCCGCTCGGTGTCCGGTTTCCCGCTCACGCGGAAAGTCGTCGACCGGTTCGTCGCCGGCGAGGGCGTCGATGAGGCCCGCAAGGCCGTCGAACGGCTCACCGACGCCAGGCTGACCGTGACCGTGGACCACCTCGGCGAGGAGACCCGCGACGCGGGTGCCGCCGCCGCGACGGCCAAGGCGTACGTGACGCTGCTGGAGTCCCTGGCGCCGCTCGGCCTGGGCTCGCGCGCGGAGGTGTCGGTCAAGCTGTCGGCCGTCGGCCAGCAGTTCGACGAGGCGACGGCGCTCGCCCACGCCCGCGAGATCTGCGCCGCCGCCGACGCGAACGGCTCGGCCGTCACCCTCGACATGGAGGACCACACCACCGTCGACTCGACGCTCGGCATCCTGCGCACGCTGCGCGAGGACTACCCGTCGACGGGCGTGGCCATCCAGGCCTACCTGTTCCGCAGCGTCCAGGACTGCCGGGACCTCGCCGTCGAGGGCAGCCGGGTGCGCCTGGTCAAGGGCGCCTACCGGGAGCCCGCCTCGGTCGCCCACCAGAGCAAGGGCGACGTCGACCGGGCGTACGTGCGATGCCTGCGCATCCTCATGGCGGGCAAGGGATATCCCATGGTGGCGACGCACGACGACCGGCTGATCGCCGTGACCGAGCTGCTCGCCGACCGCTTCGGCCGCTCCGTCGGGGACTACGAGTACCAGATGCTGTACGGCATCCGGACCGACCGGCAGGAGGCGCTGGCCGGGGCCGGTCACACCGTCCGCGTCTACATCCCGTACGGCGACGACTGGTACGGCTACTTCATGCGCCGCCTGGCCGAGCGCCCGGCCAACGTCGCCTTCTTCCTTCGTGCCCTTGGGGGTAAGTAAATGGACGCCATCACCAACGTGCCCACGCCGGCCAACGAGCGGGTGTACTCCTACGCGCCGGGCAGCGCCGAGCGCACCACGCTGGAGAGCCGGATCAAGGAGCTGTCCGGGGCGTCGATCGACCTCACGATGACGATCGGCGGCCGGCAGCGGATGGGCGGCGGCGCGTCGATCGACGTCGTGCAGCCGCACAACAAGACGGCAGTGCTCGGCCGCACCCAGGACGCGACCGCGCAGGACGTGCAGGAGGCGATCGACACGGCGCTGGCCGCCGCCCCGGCGTGGCGGGCGCTGTCGTTCGACGAGCGGGCCGCGGTGTTCCTGCGGGCGGCCGACATGCTGGCGGGCCCGTGGCGCGCGACGCTGAACGCCGCCACCATGCTCGGCCAGTCGAAGACGGCGCAGCAGGCGGAGATCGACTCGGCGTGCGAGCTGATCGACTTCTTCCGGTTCAACGTGGCGTACGCGCGCCAGCTCTACGCCGACCAGCCGGCGTCGTCGCCCGGCGTGTGGAACCGCATGGAGTACCGGCCGCTCGAGGGCTTCGTGCTGGCGATCACGCCGTTCAACTTCACCGCCATCGCCGGCAACCTGCCGACGGCCGCCGCCCTGATGGGCAACGTCGTCGTCTGGAAGCCGTCACCCACCCAGCAGTTCGCGGCGCACTTCACCATGCGCCTGCTGGAGGAGGCCGGCCTGCCGCCGGGCGTGATCAACATGGTCACGGGCAACGGCCAGGCCGTCTCCGAGGTGGCACTGGCCCACCCCGACCTCGCGGGCATCCACTTCACCGGCTCGACCGCCACGTTCCAGCACCTGTGGAGGACGGTCGGCACGAACATCGGCTCCTACCGGAGCTACCCGCGCCTCGTCGGCGAGACCGGCGGCAAGGACTTCGTGCTCGCCCACCCGTCGGCCGACCTCGCCGGCCTCCGGACGGCGCTGATCCGGGGCGCCTTCGAGTACCAGGGGCAGAAGTGCTCGGCCGCCTCGCGGGCCTACGTCCCGCGCTCGCTGTGGACGCGGATGCGCGACGACTTCGTGGCCATGGCCGAGTCGCTCACCGTGGGCGACGTCACGGGCGACCTGTCCACGTTCATGGGCGCCGTCATCGACGAGCGGGCCTTCGCCAAGCACAAGGCCGCCATCGACCGCGCCCGCCAGGCCGCGAACGTGGACGTGCTCACCGGCTCCTACGACGACTCGACCGGCTACTTCGTCCGGCCGACCGTCATGGAGTGCGCCGACCCCACGGACGAGATCTTCGTCAAGGAGTACTTCGGCCCGATCCTCGGCGTCCACGTCTACGAGGACGGCGACTTCGACCGGGTGCTCGACCAGATGGAGTCCGTCTCGCCGTACGCGCTGACCGGCTCGCTCATCGCCCAGGACCGGTACGTGATCGCCTCGGCCTCGGAGCGGCTGCGCTTCGCGTCGGGCAACTTCTACGTCAACGACAAGCCGACGGGCGCGGTCGTGGGCCAGCAGCCGTTCGGCGGCGCCCGCGCCTCGGGCACCAACGACAAGGCGGGCTCGATCTTCAACCTGATCCGCTGGGTGAACGCCCGCACGATCAAGGAGACGTTCGTGGCGCCGGTCGTCACCGGCCCGTACCGCGGCGACGTGCCGCAGTCCGGCTTCGAGCAGCCCGACCTCAAGAAGCTCGGCTACTGACCGCCTGACGGCGACGACGAAGATCCCCGGGAGCCTGCCCTCCCGGGGATCTTCCTTTTCCCGCGGCTCGCGTCACCCTCGGCAGTGCCACGGTCGCTCTCGCGATGCTCCTCACCACCCCCGCGAAGCCTCGGCGCGGCGGGCGCGGAGGCCGCGGCGTTCACGCCGATCGCGAACCAGGGGATCGAGACCGTGAACGGCTGGCTGGCCGCCTACACGCGGCAGATCGACGAGGGCGCGTACCCGGCCTTCGACTCCACCCTCGACACGCACCTCGGCGCGATGGACCACCCCATCCACGAGAGCGAGTCCCTGGGGGGCGACGCCGACCTCCCGAGGTTCGTCAAGACCCTGGCCGACCGGGCGGCGGCCGGGCACGGCGGCGAGGGGTACGCGGCGATGATCGAGCTGTTCCGCAAGCCCGCGGCCTGACGCCTCACCCCGTGTCCCGGCTTCCCGCCAGGCGGGCCAGGGGCGCGGTGGGCAGGGCGATCCAGCCTTCCGTCGCGGCCGGGCCGGCCTGGTGCGGCTCCGGGACGGTGACCAGGCCGAGGGCGGAGGCCCGGGCGGCGAGCGCGGACACGACGGCGTCCGTGGCGTCGTCCGAGGCCCGGCAGAGCCGCTCGTACGGGCCGAGGTCCAGCCAGGGCGCCTCCGCCAGCAGCCGGTCCACGAGCCGGCCCAGCTCGACGAGGTTGGCGGCGCGCTTGTACCCCCGGTACGGCAGCCCCCACTGCTTCAGGCAGGCCGCCGGGTACACCTCCACGACCGCGCCGCCCCCGCCCCGGTCCACGGGCCTGCCGCGCCGCGCCAGCTCCGCCAGCAGGGCGGCGCACCGCATGGTGGCGTGCCCGATGCGGTCGGCCGACACGCTCAGCGGTGTCAGCCCGGTCCGCTCGTGCACCACCTGGTCGGTGACCCGCAACGCCAGGTCCCGCCGCCAGGCGCGTCCCGCGAGCCCCTCCGGCACGCGGACGTGCCCGGCGCGGTGGGCGGCGACGAAGTCGACGAACCGGTCGGGCCAGCCGAGGGGGCAGTCGATCCCCGCCTTGCCGGCGTCCGTCACCGCCCCGACCGCCCCGACCGCCTCGACCGCCTCGACGACGAGGGCGTCGTCCGCCGCGGTCTCCGCCCTGACGAGCGTCGCCCGGCCGTCCCGCCAGTCGAGCCACGCCACCGCGGTCCGCACCGCCTCGGCGGCAAGGTCGACGCCGACGGTCAACATGCCCTCACCATAGGGCCCGGGCGCGCGGACGGGGTGCCGGGACCGGGCGCTGCGGGTCTGGCACGCGCTGCTGTCGGGCGGCGGCGGGGTGCCGGTGGCCGAGCTGGCCCGCGACGTCGGCTGGAGCACCCGTCATCTGAGCTCCCGCTTCGCCGCCGAGATCGGCCTGTCGCCCAAGGCGGCCGCCCGGGTGATCCGGTTCGACCGGGCGCGCCGGTCGCTGATGCGCCGTGTGACGGACGGGCTCCCGCCGAGGCTCGCGGACCTGGCCGCCGCGTGCGGCTACTACGACCAGGCGCACCTGGCTCGCGAGTTCCGGGACCTCGCCGGCTGCTCGCCCTCACACTGGCTGGCCGAAGAGAGTGGCCTGGCCGGGGAGAGTGGGCTGGCCGGGGAGACCGGCCTGGCCGAAGAGAGTGGGCCGGCCGGGGAGACCGGCCTGGCCGGTTCCGAAACGTCCAAGCCGGGACCGCCTTCCACGGCGGAGGATCGACGACATGACGACCATGACACCGCAACCCCAGGTCTGGCCCACGCTGCGCGCCCGTGACGCCCGCGCGCTCATCGCGTTCCTCGTGGACGCGTTCGGCTTCGAGGAGACGGTCGTGTACGGCGAGGGCGACCGCGTCGACCACGCCCAGCTCGACTGGCCGCCCGGAGGGGGCGTCATGCTCGGCTCCGACCGGGGGCGTGACGAGGAGAACCCCTGGTGGCTGCCGCCCGGCACGTTCGGCGCGTACGTGGTCACCGACGAGCCCGACGCGCTGTTCGAGCGCGCCACGAAGGCGGGGGCGGAGGTGCTGTTCGCGCCGCGCGACACGGACTACGGATCGCGCGACTTCGCGGTCCGCGACCCGGAGGGCAACCTGTGGTCCTTCGGCACCTACCGGGGGGAGCCGCGCCGCGCCTGACGAGGTCCACGACGCCGCACCACTCGGCGTGGTCACGCGGGACGACCCGGCGGGTGACGAAGAGCGCCGCGTCCCGCGCGGAGGGACCACCCGATCACCAGGTGCGTGCCGGGCAGCACCAGGAGGGGCGCGGGCGGGATCGCCCCCCAGCCGTGGCCGCGGTAGCGCATCGAGAGGGACATGCCGATGGTCATGTCCGTGGCCATCCCCAGGGCGCCGGCGTCCGGGCGGTCCAGCAGCGCGGGGCCGCCCGGCTTCTCGCGACCACCCGGCTGCCGATGGGGGCCGTCACGCCGCGCTGCGCACCCGGCTGCCGGTGGCGGCCGTCGCGGCGCGCTGCGGGGCCGGTGATTAGGAGACGCTCCGGCAGGCGTTCGCGGACCCGTACGGGTGCCGCCCTCCCCCTGCCGCTCGACCCGGTCCGCGCGGTCCCGGTGAGCGCCGCAATCGCGGTCGGGCCATGGCAGAACTCACCTTTATTCGGCCCGCCGATTTGTCATCATCGCAAAACGGCCGCCCCATTCCGCATTTCCCTCACATATGCCTCGTCGGCCGCCGACTTTCGCGATGACGCCTCTCGCGATTAAGACGTTTCACCGGAGACGGCGGGCTTCGGGACGCGCCGCCCGCGCGCCGGACCGCTTCCGGCCGTACGCGAAGAGTTCGCCGGGCCGTCGCCCGGCATGCACCCCCGCGCCCATCACGGCCGCTCCGGGGGCTGCGGGCGCCCGGAGCGCAGAGTCCGCCCCCTATCCCTCACCACGAGGCGGCCCACCGAACATGAAACATGCACGCGTCTTTCGTGAAATCTTCATGGAGGGATATGTCGGGATCACGCTTTTGTGGAGGGAATGTCCTTGACATGGTCAGAATAGGAGAGTCCCATCAGACGGGTCGAGGGGGGTGAAGACCCGCCAGATCGTGACCGAATTTCGACATTTGCGTTAAGGGGGACGCTCTCCCAATGGAAGTCAAGCTGTTAGGACCGCTCGTCGCGTGCCAGAACGGGTTGTCGATCACGCCCATCCCGCGCAAGCCGCGCCAGGTCTTCTCGCTCCTGGCGCTGCACGCCGGCACCGTGGTCACGGTGTCGTCCTTCGTCGAGGAGCTGTGGGCCATGCACCCGCCGACGAGCGCGCTGTCCACCCTGCAGACCTACATCCTCCAGGTCCGCAGGGGCATCGCCGCGGCGCTCGGCGCCACCCGCACCGACGCGGCGAAGAACGTCCTGAGGACCTGCTACGGCGGGTACCTGCTCGACATCGACCCCGGTGACGTGGACGTCCACCGGTACGAGCACCTCTCCGCCGCCGGCAAGCAGGCCTTCGAGGCCGGCCGGTGGGAGTCGGCCTCGGCGTTGTTCCGCGAGGCGCTGGACATCTGGCGCGGCGAGGCCCTCGTCGACGTCCACGCCGGGCTGCGGATCGGGGTCGAGGTCGCCCGGCTGGAGGAGAGCAGGCTCGGCGTGCTGGAGGCGCGCATCGAGACCGACCTCAGGCTGAACAGGCACGTCGGACTGCTGGCCGAGCTGTCCGCGCTGACCGCCAGATACCCGATGCACGAGAACTTCTGGGCCCAGTTCATGATCGCGCTGCACCGGTCCGGCCGCAAGAGCCAGGCCCTGGAGAACTTCATCAAGCTGCGCACCACCCTGGTGAGCGAGCTGGGCGTCGAGCCGTCGGCCCGCCTCCAGCACCTGCAGCAGGCCATCTTGCGCTCGGACCCCAAGCTCGACCTGGTCAGGATCGCCGGATAAGGAGCGAACCGCATTGTCGACCTATGTGTGGAACTACCTGCAGGAGTATCACGAGGAGCGCGCCGACATCCTGGACGCGGTGGAGACCGTCTTCGAGTCGGGCCAGCTCGTCCTGGGCAAGAGCGTGGAGTCGTTCGAGCGGGAGTTCGCCGCCTACCACGGCCTGTCCCATTGCGTGGGCGTGGACAACGGCACCAACGCGATCGTCCTGGGTCTGCAGGCGCTCGGGATAGGCCCGGGCGACGAGGTGATCACCGTGTCCAACACGGCGGCGCCCACGGTGGTGGCCATCGACGCGGTGGGCGCGACGCCCGTGTTCGTGGACGTCAGGGCCGAGGACTACCTGATGGACACCACGCGGCTCGAGGCGGCCGTCACCCCCCGTACGCGCTGCCTGCTGCCCGTCCACCTGTACGGGCAGTGCGTCGAGATGCGCCCGGTGCTGGAGCTGGCCGAGCGGCACGGGCTGCGGGTGCTGGAGGACTGCGCCCAGGCGCACGGCGCGCGCCACCACGGCGCCCTCGCGGGCACCATGGGGCACGCGGCGGCCTTCTCCTTCTACCCGACCAAGGTGCTCGGCGCGTACGGCGACGGCGGCGCCACGGTGACCGCCGACCCCGAGGTGGACGCCAACCTGCGCCGCCTGCGCTACTACGGCATGGAGAAGCAGTACTACGTCGTCAGGACGCCCGGCCACAACAGCCGGCTCGACGAGGTGCAGGCGGAGATCCTGCGGCGCAAGCTGCGGCGGCTCGACGCCTACATCGCCGGCCGCCGCGAGGTCGCCCGGCGCTACGAGGAGGGGCTGGGCGACATCCCCGGGCTGGTGCTCCCCACGCTGGCCGAGGGCAACGACCACGTCCACTACGTCTACGTCGTGCGGCACCCCGAGCGGGACCGGATCATCGAGGCGCTCGACGCCTACGACATCCACCTGAACGTCAGCTACCGGTGGCCGGTGCACACCATGACCGGCTTCGCGCACCTCGGCTACGGAGAGGGATCGCTGCCGGTGACGGAACGGCTGGCCGGTGAGATCTTCTCGCTGCCGATGTACCCGTCGCTGCCGGCGGACACGCAGGACAAGGTGATCTCGGCGCTGCGCTCGGTGCTCGACGCGTGACCGGGGACCGGTCCGCGCGCCCGCGCGCGGCCGGTCCACCGGACGATCCCCGGCGAGGGGCGGCTCAGGCCGCCTCCGCCGAGGAGCGCCACAGGGCGCGGATCGACTCGCGCGGCGCGATGCGCGGCCGCCACCCCAGCCGCTCGCGGGCGCGCCGGATGTCCATCTGCGTCCAGTCGCCGCCCTTGCTGCGCACCTCCTGGTCGAGGTGCTTGATCCGGTCCTGCGGGAAGCCCGCCGCCTCGATCAGCCATTCGACCAGGCACCCGATCGGCAGCGCCTCCCCGAGCCCGATGTTGATCACCTGACCGCCCACCGGCGCCCGGGCCGCCCGCTCGATCGCCTCGGCCACGTCGCGCACGTCCACGAAGTCGCGCCGCGCGTCGGCGACGCTCAGCTCCAGCGTCTCGCCCGTCTCCAGGGCCCGGTGGATGCGGCCCACCAGCGCCGCGAGGAAGCTCTCCTGCGGCGGGTACGGCCCCGACATGTTGGCCGCCCGCAGGACCACCGCGTCGATCCCGTGCCGCTCCACGGCCGCGAGGACCGCCTGCGAGGTGGCCAGCTTGGCCCGCGCGTACGGGGTGACGGGCGCGGGGCGGACGTCCTCGGTGAGCAGCGTGCCGTACGGCACCGGGCCGTACTCGTGGACCGAGCCCACGTGCACCAGGCGCGGCCGGCCGGGCGCGGCGGCGAGCCCCTCCAGCAGCCGGTCCACCAGCCTGATGTGCGAGTACGTCATCTCCTCGGTGGTGTCGCCCCACCCGCCGGCCGCGTTGACGACGGCGCGGGCCGTCGAGACCAGCTCGGCGATCCGCCGCGGCTCGGTCGCGGTGACGTCCATGGCGGCGAACGGGTACGGCTCCAGGTGCGCGGCCCCGTGGCGGGCCACCGCGAGCACGTCCCAGCCCCGGGAGGCGAAGGTGGCGCACACCTGCCTGCCGACGCTGCCGGATCCGCCGAGGACGATCACCCGCCCGGGCGCGCCCTCCCCGTTCACCGGTCCCACAGCGCCCGCTCCACCGCCTGGGAGGCGGCGTACGACGGCAGCAGGCCCGCCCGCCGCGCCTCCTCCAGCGTCGGCGCCGCCCCGTCCCGGGGCGACACGATCGGCTCCCCCAGCTCCTCGGGGATGGGCAGGCCGAGCTCCGGGTCCAGCGCCGACAGCGCCAGCTCGTGCTCCGGCGTGTACGCCTCGGAGAGCATGTACGACATCACGGTGTCGTCCTCCAGGGCGACGAACGCGTGGCCCACGCCCACGGGGAAGTACATGCAGCGGAACTCGGCGGGGTCGAGCATCACCGCCTCCCACCGGCCGTAGGTGGGCGAGCCGGTCCTGACGTCCACGATGATGTCCAGCGAGCGCCCCTGGGGGCAGTAGACGTACTTGGCCGTGCCCGGAGGGGTGACGGTGTAGTGGACGCCCCGCACCACGCCGCGCCGCGAGCGGCTGTGGTTGGTCTGGCGCACCGGGAACAGCGGGTGCCCGGCCGCGGCCTCGAAGGCGGCGTGCTGGAACGGCGAGACGAACAGCCCGCGGTCGTCGGGGAAGATCTCGGGGATGAACTCGTAGGCGCCGGCGACGGCCAGCTCGCGCGCCTTCACCGCAGTGCCTGGGCGCTGAGGTAGTCGACCGCGTCGGCGTAGTTGTACGGGTGCATGAACCCTCCTGCGCGGACATCCCGGTACAGCCGCGACAGCGGGTGCGAGCCCGTGTAGGCGGCCCCGCCGACCACGGTCACGCAGTCGTCGACGACGCCCACCGCGTGCTGGTTCACCAGGAGCTTGGCGTACTGGAACGGGGTCATCATGGCACGCCCGCGCTCGCCGGGGTCGCCGCTGTGGTCCTCGGACAGCCGGTCGGCCTCGGCCAGCGCGTGCGTGACGGCGCAGCGCAGCGCGTACAGGCGGGCGTCGATCCCGGCGAGCAGCGTCCGCACGCCGGACTGGGGCTCGCCGCGCTTGCGAGTGGCGGCCACCGCCAGGTCGCGCGCGGCCTCGGCGAGCCCCACGTAGATGCCGAGCATGGTGATCGAGGACACCGTCTGGCCGGCCAGGGCGGCGTCGCTGGGCTCGTCGAGCAGCCCGCGCGGCAGCACGTTCTCCTCCGGGACCGGGCAGGCGTCGAAGACGATGTCCACGCTGCCGGAGGAGCGCATGCCCATGCCGTCCCAGTTGTCCTCCACGGTCAGGCCCGGGGTGTGCCGGGGCACCACGGGGGCGGCCAGCCGCACCGGCTGCCCCTTCTCGTGGAGCTGCGCGGAGATGACGAAGTGGGTGGCGATCGGCGCCATGCTGACCAGCGTCTTGCGGCCGGTGAGCGTGTAGGTGCCGTCGTCGGCGCGGGTGAGGGCCGTCACCTGCTTGGTGTCCTTGACGGCGCCGCACACCACGGCCTCGCCGGCGGCCATCTGGCGCAGCATGTCGCTCGCCAGGCGCCGCGCGTTCGGGGCGCCGTGCCTCGCCTCGTACGTCATCGTCAGGCCGCGGCTGAACTGCATGTGCAGCGCGAGGGCCACGCCCGCGTCGGCCTGGGCCAGCTCGCGCAGCGCCACGGCGACGTCGTGCATCCGCGTGACCCCGGTCCCGCCGTGGTCGGCGGGGACGGTGGCGCCCATGATGCCGTCCTTGCGCATCCGGGCGAACAGGTGCGCGGGCAGGGCGGCCGCGCGGTCGTTCGCCGCCGCCTCCGCCTTCAGGACCGGCAGGTAGGGACGCAGGAGTTCGAGCAGGCGCCGCCCCTCGGCGGACACCGGTGTTCGCAGATCAGGTGACATGGTCGCTCCGTGGCTCGTCGGGTGGACCGTTGAGGCCAGCCTGCTGATCGTCACCGGAAGCTCACTGGAGAAGCGCTTCGGCCCGTTTGGTCCACCCGCGCTCCAACCGCCCTCCAGAGCCCGCCGGTGTGCTCGTAGGCGACGATCCCGCTGGTCCGCGGGACAGGGCGGGACGGGAGGAGACATCCGGTGCGGTTGGTCGACATCAGCAGCTCGGTGGACGCGGCGGCGTGGGAGCCGGACCCGGTCGAGCACGAGATCCTGACCCCCGCGGAGGGGGCCGCGCACATGGCCGAGGAGATGCGCGAGCACTTCGGCGTCCACTTCGACCCGGCCGAGCTGCCGGACGGCGAGTTCCTGTCGCTGGACCGGATCAGGCTCACCTCGCACACGGGCACGCACGTGGACGCCCCCTCGCACTACGGGTCGCGCGCGTCGTACGGCGACGGCCGGCCGCGCGACGTCCACGAGCTGCCGCTGGAGTGGTTCTACGGCCCGGGGCTGCTGCTCGACCTGACCGGGTGCGAGACGTCGACGGCCGGAGTGGCCGAGGTGGAGAAGGCCATGGAGCGGGCGGGACGCCGGCCCGAGCCGGGCGACATCGTGCTGCTCAACACCGGCGCATCCGCGTGGGCGGGCACCCCGCGCTACTTCACCGAGTTCACCGGGCTGGACGGCCCCGCCGTCCACCTGCTGCTGGACCTCGGGGTGCGGGTGATCGGGACCGACGCGTTCAGCCTGGACGCGCCGTTCGGCGACGTGATCGCCCGCTACCGGGAGAGCGGCGACCGCTCCGTGCTGTGGCCCGCGCACGTCATCGGCCGCAGCAGGGAGTACTGCCAGATCGAACGGCTGGCCAACCTGGAGGCGCTGGAGCAACCGTACGGCTTCCAGGTCGCCTGCTTCCCCATCAAGATCACCGGCGCCGGGGCGGGCTGGGCCCGCGCGGTCGCCATCTTCGCCGAGTAGCCGAGTCCGAGTAGCCGAGTCCGAGTAGCCGAGTAGGCCGAGTAGAAAGAGCCCGATGTGACCAGATGCCGAATCTGTGATGGCCAGGTCAGGAAGTTCTTCGACTTCGGCAGGCAGCCGCTGTCCGACGACTTCCGCGCCGAGGAGGACGTCGCCGGCGCGTTCTACTTCCAGCTCGCCGTGGGGGTGTGCGCGTCGTGCTCCATGGTGCAGCTCCTGGAGGAGGTGCCCCGGGAGCGGATGTTCAACTACGACTACCCGTACCACTCCTCGGGCTCGCAGCGCATGCGCGAGCACTTCGCCCAGACCGCGCGCGACCTGCTCGCCACCGAGCTGACCGGGCCCGACCCGTTCTGCGTGGAGATCGGGTCCAACGACGGGGTCATGCTCGGCGTGGTCAAGGACGCGGGCGTGCGCCACCTCGGGGTGGAGCCGTCCGGCGGCGTCGCCGAGCTGGCCAGGAAGGACGGCGTGCGGGTGCGCACCGACTTCTTCGAGGAGTCGACCGCGGCCCAGATCGCCGCCGAGGAGGGCCGCGCGGACGTCATCTACGCGGCCAACACGATCTGCCACATCCCCTACCTGGACTCCGTCTTCCGCGGGGTGGACGCCCTGCTCGCGCCGGACGGCGTGTTCGTCTTCGAGGACCCGTACCTGGGCGACATCGTCGAGCGGCACACCTTCGACCAGATCTACGACGAGCACTTCTACCTGTTCACCGCGACGTCGGTGCGCGAGGTGGCGCGGCGGTTCGGCTTCGACCTGGTCGACGTGCGGCGGCTGCCGGTGCACGGCGGCGAGGTGCGCTACACGATCGCCCGTGCCGGGGCCAGGACGCCGTCGCCCGCCGTCGAGAAGCTGGTCGCCGAGGAGAGCGAGCGTCACCTGCACGACCTGGAGACCCTGGAGACCCTGGGCATCGGCATCGACCGGATCTGCCAGGACCTGGTCGCGCTGCTGCGCGACCTGCGCGGGCGCGGGGCCCGCGTGGCCGGATACGGCGCGACGGCCAAGAGCGCCACGGTGCTCAACTACGCGGGCATCGGCCCGGACCTGCTGCCCTGCGTGTACGACACGACGCCCGCCAAGATCGGCCGGCTGATGCCCGGCTCGCACATCCCGATCCGGTCCGCGGCGGACTTCGGCCGGCCGTACCCGGACTACGCGGTGCTGTTCGCCTGGAACCACACCGACGAGATCCTGGCCAGGGAGACGGACTTCACCGCGCAGGGCGGCAAGTGGATCGTCTACGTGCCGAGCGTGCGCGTGCTGTGAGGCGGGCCGGACCACGGGACGGGCACGCGCGTCCTTGTGAGACCGGCCGGACGACGCGACGGGACGCCGGGCGACGGGGGGTCGCCCGGCGTCCTGTCGTGTCCGCCCTGGGCTCTACGCGCCGGGCGGGCGGACCGACAGCGCGTGCCGGAACACCTCGCCCGGGTCCCAGCGGCCCTTGACCTCCTGCAGCCGCGCGTAGTTGCCGCGGAAGTACAGCCGGTGCCACGGCACCCCGCTGCGGTTCAGCTCCGGGTCGGCGAAGTCGGCGTCCGCGTAGTTGACGAACGCGCCCCCGTACCCGCGATCGGGGTCGGGGACGCCGCCCGCGTCGGCGAACAGCTCGTGGTAGGTGTCCCGGATCCAGCCCAGATGGACCTCGTCCTCGCGCGGGTCCCACCAGAACACCGACCCGTACGCCTTGAGCACGGCGTCGCGGTGCGCCATGGCCGTCTCCTCCTGCCCCACCGCGTTGATCGCGCCGCCGTGGGAGAGCAGGTAGAGCGCCGCGGCCGGGTTCTGGTAGCCGGTGCGGTCGGTGAGCCTGCGGTACAGCCGGGCGACGGCGTCCTCCTGCCAGCAGGAGCGCAGGAACGCGGCCTTGGACTTGAAGCGCCCCTTCACCCCGGCGAACTCGTCGGGCACGAGCACCGCCGCGAGGAACGGCCGCGTCTCGGCCGTCACCTCGGGCGACGACCCGGCGGCCCGGCCGGCGTCGGCGATGAGGGCGTCGGCCAGGTCGGCCGCGTCCGGGCGGCCGGCGTCGAAGGCGGTCTCCAGGGTGACCTCGCCGCCGCCCGCCCGGGGCAGGGTGAGGCTGTTGTCGAGCTGGGCGCCCGGGTCGCCCGGCGCGCTGTTGCGCTCGTGCCACAGCCCGAAGGCGCGCACCAGCGCGACGAAGCGGGACTCGTCCAGGTCGTCCCACGACCAGCGCACGGTCTTCTTCGTGACCGCGGCCGGCGCGGGCGGCAGCAGCCGATCGTCCCCGGCCGCGCCGTCCGGTGAGCGGAACAGGTAGCGGGTGACGACGCCGAAGGCGCCGGCGCCGCCGCCGGTGTGCGCCCACCACAGGTCGCGGTTCGGGTCGCCGGGCTCGCGGGTCGCGGTCACCAGCCGGGCCCGGCCCGAGCCGTCCGCCACCACGACCTGCACGCCGTACAGGTGGTCGACGGACAGGCCGTGCCGGCGCGAGAGCGCCCCTCCCCCGCCGCCGGGCACGTGGCCGCCCACCCCGATCTCGGGGCAGCGCCCGGCCGGGACGGTCACGCCCCAGCCCAGGAAGAGCGTGCGGTACATGGCGCCCAGGCTCGCGCCCGGCTCGACGGCGAAGGCCCGGTGCCCGGGGTCGTACCCGACGGCCTTCATCTCCGACAGGTCGATCACCACGTCCACCTCGGGGTGGTCGACGAGCGACTCGAAGCAGTGCCCTCCGCTGCGCACGGCGAGCCGCCGGCCCGCGCCGACGGCGTCCTCGACCAGCCGGACGACGTGTGCGGGCGTGGCGGGCAGGCCGATCGCGGCCGGGGCGGCCGGGAAGCGGGCGTTGATGCCCCGGCCGGCCAGGTCGGGGTAGCGCGGGTCGGCCTTGTCGACGGTGACGGGCTCCGGCCACGGTGCCGGGGCGGTGCGGGTGTTGTCGTCCACAGGACTCCTCATGGGCGGGGATGGATGTGACGGCCGGGTCAGGAGGACCACCAGCCGGGGTTGGCGGCGTACCAGCGGACGGTCTCGGCCAGCCCCGTCTCGAAGTCGACCTTGGGGGCGTGGCCGAGCGCCCGCAGGCGGGAGTCGTCGAGGGAGTAGCGCCGGTCGTGGCCCTTGCGGTCCTCGACGAACTCGACCATGTCCCAGCCGGCGCCGCAGGCGGCCAGCAGCCGCCCGGTCAGCTCGCGGTTGGTCAGCTCGGCCGTCCCGGCGACGTGGTACACCTCGCCGGGCTCGCCGGCCTCGGCCACCAGCCGGATCGCCGCGCAGTGGTCGTCCACGTGGATCCAGTCGCGGACGTTGCCGCCGTCGCCGTACAGGGGGACCTTGCGGCCCCGCAGCAGCCGGGTGACGAACAGCGGGACGAGCTTCTCGGGGTACTGGAAGGGGCCGTAGTTGTTGCCGCAGCGGGTGATGGAGACGGGCAGGCCGTGGGTGACCGCGTAGGCGCGGGCCATCAGGTCGCCGCCCGCCTTCGAGGCGGCGTACGGCGAGCGGGGGGCCAGCGGGGCGCTCTCGTCCCACGAGCCGTACGCGATCGAGCCGTACACCTCGTCGGTGGAGACGTGCACCACGCGCGGCGTCCGCGCGTCCAGGCACGCCTGCAGGAGCGTCTGCGTGCCGAGGACGTTGGTGCGGGCGAACTGCCCCGCGTCCGCGATCGAGCGGTCCACGTGCGACTCGGCGGCGAAGTTGACGACCAGGTCGTGCCCCGGCACGACGTCCGCCAGCAGCCGCGCGTCGCAGATGTCGCCGTGCGCGAACGCGTGCGGGACGCCCGCCAGGTTGGCGCGGTTGCCGGCGTAGGTGAGCTTGTCGAGGACCGTCACCTCGACGCCGTCGCCCGCCAGCGCGCGGGCGAAGGCCGAGCCGATGAACCCGGCCCCACCGGCGACCAGGACGCGGGAGAACGTCATGAGCTCATCCGGACTCTGCTGTGGTCGCCGAGCACGAGGCGGTGGGCCCGCGGGGCGCCGGCGGCCGGGGTGACCTGCACGTCGTGGCCGATCAGGGAGCCCTCGACCCGCGACACTCCGGTGATCGACGAGCGCGGCAGGACGATCGAGTACTCGATCTCGCTGTCCACGATCGCGCAGTCGCGCGAGATCGAGGTGAACGGCCCGACGTAGCTGCCCGACACCAGCGAGCCGGCGCCGATGATCGCGGGGCCGAGCACCCGGGAGCGCTCGACCACGGCGCCGTCCTCGACGACGACGCGGCCGATGAGCTCGCTGTCCTCGTCCACCCGCCCGTCCGTGCGGCCCTCCAGCGACTCCAGCACGAGGCGGTTGACCTCCAGCATGTCGGTGACGTTGCCGGTGTCCTTCCAGTAGCCGGAGACGACCAGCGACTCGACGCGGCGGCCGTCGTCGATCAGCCGCTGGATCGCGTCGCTGATCTCCAGCTCGCCGCGCGCCGACGGCTTGAGGTCGGCCACGACCTCGTGGATGTCCGGGGTGAACAGGTAGACGCCGACCAGGGCCAGGTCGCTCTTCGGCTCGCGCGGCTTCTCCTCCAGGCCGGTCACCCGGCCGGAGGCGTCGAGCACGGCCACGCCGAACTGGCGCGGGTCGCTGACCCGGGTCAGCATGATCTGGGCCGACGGCCGGTCGCGGGTGAAGCGTTCGACCAAATCGTCGATGCCGCCGAGCAGGAAGTTGTCCCCCAGGTACATGACGAAGTCGTCGTCGCCCAGGTAGTCGCGGGCGATGAGCACCGCGTGGGCCAGGCCGAGCGGCGCGTGCTGGTGGAGGTAGGTCACCTCGACGCCGAAGCGGGAGCCGTCGCCGACGGCGGCCTCGATCTCGGCGTGGGTCTCGCCGACGATGATGCCGATCTCGGAGACGCCGGCGGCGGCGATGGCCTCCAGGCAGTAGAAAAGGACGGGTTTGTTGGCGACGGGCACGAGTTGTTTGGCGGAGGTGTGGGTTATCGGGCGCAATCGGGTGCCGGATCCCCCGGCCAGCACGAGCCCCTTCACGGGAGGCGTCCCTTCTCGGTGCGGATTGTGCGCCTGTCCTTGACGGATCGCCGGCGATTCCGGTCAAGGGTGTTATTCATGGCTATTCGTGCAGACATCATCGCGATGCTCCGCCTCCTTAACCCGGGAGTAATGCGGCCACAATCTGGCCGCTTCACGTGACACGATGCGAGCATGGCCAACACGCCGTTGCGCATGCTCCGTTTGCTGTCGTTGCTGCAGAACTGCCGGAACTGGTCGGGTCCCGAGCTGTCGGAGCGGCTGGAGGTGAGCCCGCGCACCCTGCGCAGGGACATCGACCGGCTGCGCGAGCTCGGCTACCCGGTGCACGCCACTCCGGGGGCGCACGGCGGCTACCGGCTGGAGGCGGGCACCGCCCTGCCGCCGCTGCTGCTGGACGGCGAGGAGGCGGTGGCGATCGCGATCAGCCTGCGCACGGCGGCCGGCGGCACGGTGGCCGACATCGAGGAGACCTCCGTGCGCGCCCTGGCCAAGCTGGAGCAGGTGCTGCCCGGCCATCTGCGCCGGCGGGTCAACGCGCTGCAGAACTACACGGTGCCCCTCATCGCCGGCGGCCCCACGGTCGATCCCGAGGTCCTCACCCTGCTGGCCCAGGCGTGCCGCGACCGCGAGCGGCTCCGCTTCGCCTACAGCACGCGCGAGGGGGCCGAGAGCAACCGGCACGTCGAGCCGTACCGGCTGGTCAACGTCACCCGTAAGTGGTACCTGATGTGCTGGGACCTCAAGCGGGAGGACTGGCGCACGTTCCGCGTCGACCGGCTGTCGTCGCCGTACGCGACGGGCGAGCGGTTCCGGCCACGCGAGCTGCCGTCGGACGACATCGCCGCCTACGTGGCCGAGTCCATCACCTCGTCGCTGGCCCGCCACCGGGCGCTGGTCACGCTGCACGCCCCCATCGCGCTGGTCGCCGAGCGCATCCGGCCCCGCGACGGCATCCTCACGGTCGTCGACGACAAGACCTGCATGCTGCGCACCGCGGCCGACTCCCTGCAGTGGCTGGCGCTGACCATCGGCATGTTCGACATCGAGTTCGAGGTGCACGAGCCGCCCGAGCTGAAGGAGTACATCCTCGAACTGTCGGCACGGCTCGGCCGGGCGGTGTCCGCGCCCGCCGAACCGGCGCCGCCGGTCCCCTGGCGACGGTGCTGTCCCGGGTGCCGGCGGAGGCCGCGCATGGCTGACCCGGCGCGCGCCGCGCTCGCCGAGCCGGCGTCACCAGGGGACCG
>NZ_JBFAIA010000171.1:0-18092 GCF_040654455.1 Nonomuraea sp. NPDC050691 | reverse complement strand
CGCGGGCGAGGAGTGCGTGATCGTCGACCCTGGTCAGGACGCCGTGGACGGGGTCGACGAGCTGCTGCGCGAGCACCGGCTCAAGCCGGTGGCGGTCCTGCTCACGCACGGCCACCTCGACCACGTCTGGTCGGTGGCGCCGGTGTGCGGCGCGCGCGACGTGCCGGCCTGGATCCACCCCGACGACCGCCACCTGCTGACCGACCCGGCCGCGGGCTGGTCGGGGCCCGGCTCCCAGCTCTTCGGCGGCATCACGCTGAGCGAGCCCGACGACGTCCGCGAGCTGTCCGACGGCGCCACGCTCCCGCTCGCGGGGCTGGAGTTCACGGTGGACCACACACCCGGCCATACCAGGGGGTCGGTGAGCTTCCGGCTGCCCGACGACGCGATCATGTTCGCGGGCGACCTGCTGTTCGCCGGCTCCATCGGCCGCACCGACCTGCCGGGCGGCGACTACCCGACGATCCTGCGCAGCCTCGCCACCAAGTGCCTGACGCTGCCTGACGATACGGTCGTCCTGCCGGGCCACGGACCACAGACCACGATCGGCCACGAGCGCGCCACCAATCCTTATCTCAAGGAGGCCGCGCCGCACGCCGGTCCCAGACGAGGGATCTGATGAACTTCCAAGCACCCAAAGGTGTCAAGGAATACGTACCGCCGCAGGCGGCGACGTTCTCCGCGATCCGCGCGGCGTTCGCGGAGACCGCCAGGCGCGCCGGCTACGCCTACATGGAGACCGCGGTCTTCGAGGACACCCAGCTCTTCGCCCGCGGCGTCGGCGAGTCCACCGACGTCGTCAGCAAGGAGATGTACACCTTCACCGACCGCGGCGGCAGGTCGCTGACGCTGCGCCCGGAGTTCACCGCCGGCGTGCTGCGCGCGGTCCTGGAGTACGGCCTGCACCGCGGCCAGCTCCCGGTGAAGGTGTGGACCGACGGGCCGGTCTTCCGCGCCGAGGCGCCCCAGGAGGGCCGCTACCGGCAGTTCTACCAGCTCGACCTGGAGGCGATCGGCAGCGAGGACCCGGCCGTCGACGCCGAGACCATCGCGCTGGCCTGGCAGTGGTACACCGCGCTCGGGCTCACCCAGGTGCGGCTGCTGCTCAACTCGCTGGGCTGCAAGGAGTGCCGGCCGATCTACCGGGCCCGGCTGCAGGAGTTCCTGCGCGCGCTCGACCTCGACGAGGCGACCCGGGCGCGCATCGAGATCAACCCCCTGCGGGTGCTCGACGACCGACGCCCCGAGGTCCGCGCGCAACTCGAAGGGGCGCCCCTCATCGGCGACCACCTCTGCGCCGACTGCAAGGCCTACCACGACCGCGTCAAGCAGCTCCTGGCCGACCTCGGCATCCCGTGGGAGGACGCGCCCAAGCTCGTGCGCGGGCTCGACTACTACACCCGCACCACCTTCGAGTTCGACCACCCGCTGCTGGGCGCGCAGTCCGGCATCGGCGGCGGCGGGCGCTACGACGGGCTGTCCGAGGCCATCGGCGGGCCGCCGCTGCCCGGCATCGGCTTCGGGCTCGGGCTCGACCGCACCGTCATCGCCCTGGAGCGCGAGGGGGTCGCGCCGCGGATCCCGCCCCGCTGCGAGGTGTACGGTGTGGCGCTGGGCGAGGAGGCGGCGCGGGCCATGTTCAAGCTCCTGAGCGAGCTGCGGGCGGCCGGCGTCGCCGCCGACATGGCCTTCGGCGGCAAGGGGCTCAAGGGAGCGATGAAGGGGGCCGACCGCTCCGGCGCCCGCTTCGCGCTGATCCTGGGCGAGCGCGACCTGGCGGCCGAGGCCGTCCAACTGAAGGACCTGACCACCGCTGAGCAGACCGAGGTGCCGCTGGCCCAGGTCGTCGACGTTCTGAAAGGGAAAGTGCAGTGATTCGCACGCATACGGCCGGGTCGCTCCGTGAGGAGCACGCCGGGCAGCAGGTGACGCTCGCGGGATGGGTGGCCCGGCGCCGTGACCACGGCGGTGTGGTCTTCATCGACCTGCGCGACGCCTCCGGCTCGGCGCAGGTGGTCTTCCGCGAGGAGGACCACGCCCACGACCTGCGCGCCGAGTACTGCGTGAAGGTCGTCGGCCAGGTGCGGGTGCGCCCCGAGGGCAACGAGAACCCCGACCTGCCCACCGGCGCCATCGAGGTGGTGGCCGAGGAGGTCGAGGTGCTGAGCGAGTCGGCGCCGCTGCCGTTCCCCATCGAGGGCAACGTCGGCGTCTCCGAGGAGGCCCGGCTCAAGTACCGCTACCTCGACATCCGCCGCCAGCAGGTCGCCCAGGCGATGCGGACCCGCTCCAAGGCCACCTACCTGGCCAACGAGGTGATGAACGAGCTCGGCTTCGTCTACGTCGAGACGCCGACGCTGACCCGCTCCACCCCCGAGGGCGCGCGCGACTTCCTCGTGCCGGTCCGCCTCCAGCCCGGCAACTGGTACGCCCTGCCGCAGTCGCCGCAGCTGTTCAAGCAGCTCCTCCAGGTCGGCGGCCTGGAGCGTTACTATCAGCTCGCCAAGTGCTACCGCGACGAGGACCTGCGCGCCGACCGGCAGCCCGAGTTCACCCAGATCGACGTCGAGATGTCCTTCGTCGACCAGGAGGACGTCATCGCGGTCGGCGAGAAGCTGATCGGCCGCCTGTGGCGCGAGGTGCTCGGCTACGAGATCCCCATGCCGCTGCCGCGCATGACCTACGCCGACGCGATGGCCCGCTACGGCTCCGACAAGCCCGACCTGCGCTTCGGCCAGGAGCTGGTCGACATGACCGGCTACTTCGCCGACACCACGTTCCGGGTCTTCCAGGCCGAGTACGTCGGCGCGGTCGTCATGCCCGGCGGCGCCTCCCAGACCCGTAAGGAGCTCGACGGCTGGCAGGAGTGGGCCCGCTCGCGCGGCGCCAAGGGCCTGGCCTACGTGCTCGTGCAGCCCGACGGCACGCTCGGCGGCCCCGTCGCCAAGAACCTGTCGGAGGGTGAGCTGTCCGGCCTGGCCGCCGAGGTCAAGGCCGAGCCGGGCGACGCGATCTTCTTCGCGGCGGGCGCCCGCAACGCCTCGCGCGACCTGCTGGGCGCCGCCCGGCTGGAGATCGGCCGCCGCTGCGGGCTGATCGACGAGGCGCAGTGGTCGTTCCTGTGGGTGGTCGACGCGCCCATGTTCGAGGAGGACGGCGAGGGCGGCTGGACGGCCGTGCACCACCCGTTCACCGGCCCCAAGCCGGAGTGGGCCGACAACTTCCAGGACCACCCGGCCGAGGCCCTGGCCTACGCCTACGACATGGTCTGCAACGGCATGGAGATCGGCGGCGGCTCCATCCGTATCCACCGCGCCGAGATGCAGCAGCGCGTCTTCGACGTGCTCGGCATCTCCAAGGAGGAGGCCGAGAGCAAGTTCGGCTTCCTGCTGGAGGCGTTCAAGTACGGCCCGCCGCCGCACGGGGGCATCGCCTACGGCTGGGACCGCATCTGCATGCTGCTGTCGGGCGGCGAGTCGATCCGCGACGTCATCGCGTTCCCGAAGACGGCCTCCGGCTTCGACCCGCTCACCGGGGCTCCCACGCCCATCACGGCGGGCCAGCGCAAGGAGGCCGGTGTCGACGCCCAGCCCAAGGCCGAGGCGTAGTCACAGGCCCGTACAGGCGTCCTGAGAGCGCTGAGAGCGCCCCGTCTCCCGCGTGGAGGCGGGGCGCTTCGTATCGCGGGGAAAAGGCGACGGCCGCCTCCCGGGGTGCCCGGTGAGGCGGCCGTCAACGGGCCCGGCGGCGGGTCACTTCAGGATGACCTGCTTGATGATGATCGGGTTCTTCGGCGCGGTGGAGCCGCCGTCACCGGTGATGTCCTGGTCGTTGACGATGACGCCGTCCTTGGCCACCCGCTCGATGATGTCCAGGCCGGAGCTCACCATGCCGAGCACCGAGAACTGCGGCTCGATCTGCGCGTTCTCGTCCGACATCGAGATCGCGAACTGGCTGCTGTTCTGCCCCGCGGCGTCCTGCGGCTGGGTCAGGAAGACCACGCCCTTGGTGTACGGGACGGCTCCGACGGCCTCGTCCTGGAAGACGTAGCCCGCGGTGCCCTGGCCGTCGGTGGGGTTCTTGCCGTCGGCCTTGGCCTTCGGGTCGCCGCACTGGAGCAGGAACAGGCCCGAGGTCTCGGGCGTCACGAGGCGGTGGCACTTGGTGTTGTCGTAGAAGTGCTTCTTGGCCAGGAAGGCCATCGAGTTGACCGAGCACGGCGTGAGGGCCGGGTCGATGTCGATCACGATGTTGCCGTGGTTGGTGACCACGGTCATCGTCTTGAGCTTCATGTTGGGCCGCTTGCCCGGCATGCCCACGTACTTCTGCGGAACGTCCGACGTGTCACGCTTGTAGGTGCAGGTGACCGGGCCGGTGTTCGTGGGGGTGGGCTTGGCCGTGGGCAGCGCGACCGACGGCGTGGCCGAGGCGGACGGCGTGCTCTCGGCCGCGACCTTCTTGGCCGGATCCCGGTCGACCAGGGTGGTCGCGGCGAAGATGCCGCCGGCCACCACCGCGACGGCCACGCCCGCGCCGATGAAGGTGTTCCGCCGCGCCTTGGCGGACTGCGCGGCGGCGCGCTGCGCCTGCCGCTCCTTGTGCTCCCGCGCCAGCTGGCTCTGGCGGTCCTCGCCGCTCACCGGTATGTCCTCCACTTTGCCTACGCATGACCGAACAACTCCGCGAATGCTACCGGCACCTGAATGTGATGGACGTAAGTGACGAAAACCGGTCACTGTTGCGCGGCAGGTCGGAACCATATCGTGCTCCAGCACGTAGTTGAAATAATGACTAAAAGGAGTGCGAGCCATGTTCGACCAGATCCTGGGCCTGCCGGCGCACCCGCTGATCATCCATTTCGCCGTCGTCCTGACCCCGCTGCTCGCCGCGCTCGCCGTCGCGTACGCGCTGCTCCCGGGCCGCAGGCCGCTGCTCGCCTGGGCCCTCGTCCTGCTCTCCGCGGCCGCCCCGGCGGCCGTCTTCGCGGCCAAGGAGAGCGGCGAGCGGCTGCGGGAGTCCCGCTTCGCCTCGGCGGGCGACGTGATGGGGCAGCGCATCGCGGCGCACGAGTCCTTCGCCGTCCCGCTGCTGCTGTCGGTGAGCGGTCTCGCGCTGGCCTCGCTGGTGTTCGTGTACGCCACCACGGCCGCGCGCGGCTCCACCCGCGACCGCTTCGGCCGCACCGCCACGCTGGGACTCTCGGCTTTGACCATGGTGCTGGCCGCCGTGACCGCCTACTTCGTCTTCCGCGCCGGCGACTCCGGCGCCCGGGCGGTGTGGGGAGCCTGACCCGCCCCCGGGACGCCGTACAGCCCACCATGGGCGCACTTCGTGCCGCCCGCTCTGGACCGCTCAACGCGGCCCAGAGTAGGCGCACTGCGTGCTGCCTGCGGTGGACCGCTGAACGCGGCCCACCGTGTAATCTCACGCTGTGGAGAGCTTGTTCGATTCGGCGGCCGAGCAGGCCACACCTCAGCCGCTCGCGGTCCGGATGCGGCCGCGGACCCTCGACGAGGTGATCGGCCAGCGCCACCTGCTCGGCCCCGGCACCCCGCTGCGCCGCCTCGTCGAGAGCGAGGCGCCCATGTCGCTCTTCCTGTGGGGACCGCCCGGCACCGGCAAGACCACGCTCGCCTACGTCGTCTCCAACGTCACCAAGCGCCGCTTCGTCGAGGTCTCCGCCGTCTCGGCCGGCGTCAAGGACGTCCGCGCCGCCATCGAGCAGGCCCGCAACGAGCTGGGCATGACCGGCCGGCAGACCGTGCTCTTCGTCGACGAGGTCCACCGCTTCAACAAGGCCCAGCAGGACGCCCTGCTGCCCGCCGTCGAGAACCGCTGGGTCACCTTCATCGGCGCCACGACCGAGAACCCGTTCTTCTCCGTCATCTCACCGCTGCTGTCACGCTCGCTGCTGCTCACGCTGGAGTCGCTGACCGACGACGACATCCGCACCGTGCTGGAGCGCGCCGCCGCCGACGAGCGCGGGCTCGCCGGCCGCGCCACGCTGACCCCCGAGGCGCTCGACCATCTCGTACGGCTGGCCGGCGGCGACGCCCGCCGCTCGCTGACGTACCTGGAGGCGGCGGCCCTGCTCGAGGACGAGATCACCGTCGAGGTGGTCGAACGGGCCGTCGACAAGGCGGCCGTCCGCTATGACCGGCAGGGCGACCAGCACTACGACGTGATCAGCGCGTTCATCAAGTCGATGCGCGGCTCCGACGCCGACGCCGCGCTGCACTACCTGGCCCGCATGGTCGAGGCGGGGGAGGACCCGCGCTTCATCGCGCGGCGCATCGTCATCTTCGCCTCCGAGGACGTCGGCATGGCCGACCCCACCTGCCTGCAGACCGCGGTGGCCGTGGCCCAGGCCGTCCAGCTCATCGGCCTGCCCGAGGCGCAGCTCAACCTCGCCCACGCCGTCATCCACTGCGCGCTGGCCCCCAAGTCCAACGCCGTCGTCAAGGCCATCGGCGCCGCGGCCGGCGACGTCCGGCGCGGCCTCATCGGCCAGGTGCCCACCCACCTGCGCGACGCCCACTACCCGGGCGCCGCCAAGCTCGGCAGCGGCGAGGGCTACAAGTACCCCCACGACTTCGACCACGGCCTCGTCCGGCAGGACTACGCGCCGGAGCAGCTGCGGCAGCGGCGCTACTACGAGCCCACCCGGCACGGCGCGGAGGCCCCGGTCGCCGACCGCTGGGCCAAGATCCGCGACTTCCTGCGGGGCTCCTGACCCGCGAGGTGGCGGTCAGCGGTCGCAGGAGGCGGGCGGGGGCTCGCCGGCCGTCCCGCCGTTCCACTCGGCGGGCGTCAGGGAGCGCCCGGCGGTGCGGCACGCCATGCGCCGCCAGTCCGCCGGATCGACGGGCCACAGGGCGAGGCGGCCGCCGGAGGTGGCGGTGACCAGGTGCCGGCCGTCGCGGGTGAAGGCCATGGCGGTGCCGTCCCAGGGCGTCGGGCTGGTCGCGTTCTCCGGAACGGGGAGCGGGAACGTGCCGACCAGATCGCCGGTGCCCAGCGCGGTGAGCACGGCGACGCCGTCGGCGCGGACGCGCGCCACCAGGCCGCCGTCGGGGCTCACCGCGAGCGCGCCGGCCGGGTTGCCGACACCCGGCAGGGTCCGCAGCAGCCGTCCGCCCTTGAGGTCCCACAGCTCCAGGGGCCCGGTCTCCCGCTGGATGACGAGCGCGTCCCGCGCGAACACGACGCCCGCGGGCCGTCCCCTCCCCACCTCGTGCGCCGCTCCCGTGAGCAGGTCGACGTAGGTCGTGCCCTCGCCGTTCAGGGCTCCCGTCACCGCGCCCGCGCCGTCCGGCCCGATGGCGGTGTCGCCCCACCAGGCGCTTCCGGACCCCTGGTGGAGCCGACGGACTTCCCCGGTCCTTGTGTCGTACGTGCTCACCGCTCCGATGCTGTTCACACCGACGAGGCGGGTGGTGCCCCGCACCTGGCGCACCTCCGCGAACTGCGACTCCGCGGCGGGGACCCGCCACCGGGCGAGGACCCGGCCGCTCCCGTCGTCCAGCAGCCGCAGACCGGAGCGGTCGGGGCCGAGCCGCGCGAGCCGCTCGCCGAGCCACAGCGGCACGTCGCTCTGGGCGTCCACGGCCTCCCCTTCGCTCTCCGACACCTCCGACAGCCGGCCCGCACCCACGTCGAACGTGGTCACGACGCGGCCGACGGCGCTGACGAGCGCGAGCCGGCGCCCGCTCGGGGAGAACTCCAGCCGCGGCGGCACGCCGGCGGTGGCGTCCTCCTCCAGGGAGCGGACCTCCGTGGCGACGCCGAGGCGGGAGAAGCGCTCCAGGTCCCACAGCACCACGTCGTTCCCCGCGGCCGAGGCCAGCCGGGTGGGGCCGCCCGCGAAGACCACCCGATCGGTGTCGGCGTTCCCTGTGAGCTCGGCGAGGACGGGGGAGGGCGTGGTGCCGGTCGTCAGCGGCACCACCCGGATCGTGCCGCTCTGGGCGACCGCGGCCCGGCTGCCGTCCTCGCTGATCGCCAGGCTCTCCGCGAAGACGTGCGGCACCGCGCCCGACCGGATGACGGGCTCGGACGGGCCGGTGGTCGCCCAGGTCGTCACCTCGCCGTACTTGTAGAACCCGACGTGCCGTCCGTTGACGGCCGTCCCCAGCATGTAGCCGCCCATCGGGGTGCCGACGACGCCGGATCCGGCCAGGCGCCGCAGGCCGGAGACGGCCCGGCGCTCCCAGGGCCCGTGCGTGTCGATCAGTGTGATCGCCGACTCGCCGGTGAAGGCGATCCGCCCGTAGACGCGGCGGAGAGTCCGCCGCTCCGTCGTGCCCCGGGCGAGGTCGTGCACGGCCAGCACGGACCGTTCCGCGCCGGGCCGTTCCTCCAGCAGCGCGACGAAGTGCCCGGAAGGCGACACGGCCGCCCTGGCCGGCCAGCGGCCCGCCTCCAGGGCCACCCGGCGCCCCCGCGTCCAGACCACCGCGCTCTCACCGTCCGCGGCGGCCACCACGGAGCCGTCGGCGCCGGTCGCGACGTCCCAGACCGGCCGCCCGGACGCCTTCGCCTCCTCCCGCGTCCCGCAGGCGTGGCACCACCGCACGAGCCGCCCGTCGGCCGTGCCCGCGACCACGACCCGGCCGTCGCCGGACGCCGCCAGGGCCGACACCCGCGCCCCGGCGTGCAGGTAGCCCACCACGTGCGGAGCCGCCGTCACCGCCTGGAACAGGGCCGAGCGGGTCTGCGGGTTGCGGTCCGTTCGGTAGCCCGCGACGGCGAGGAGCTGGGCGCGGTCCAGGTCGGACGGGAGGGCGGCGACCGCCTCGGCGGCGAGCTGACGCGAGGTGGCCACCCGCGCCTGCGTCCGCGCCTCGTTCCGCTCGCCGACCGCGATCCTCGCCGCCGCCACCGCCGTCACCAGCAGGACGGTCAGGACGGCGACCACGAGGCGCACCCAGCGCATCGTCCGGCGGCGCTCGCGCAGGTGCTCGCCCACCAGGAGGTCCTTGGGCAGGCCGCGCAGCGGCGCGGCCACGGCGGCGACGAGGTCGTCGGGGATCAGCAGATCGTCCGGTACGGCGGGGCCGCCCGCACCGTGCTCCGCCTCACCGCGCTCCGCCTCACCGCGCTCGGCCACGCCGTGCTCGATTGCGGGGGGCTCGGTCGGGCCGGAGCCGGTGAGGCCGCTGAGGTCCACCCAGAGCGGCTCGTGGGGGAGCACGCCGCGCAGCGCCGCCGGCACCGCCGCCGTGGCGGCCCAGTCGCCCCGCGCCTGGTCCCAGGCGAGCCCGCCGTCGAGGGCCACCACGAGCAGCCGCCGCGGCGACCGGTGGGCCAGCCACCACGAGACCTCCCGGTCGACCCAGGCCGAGGAGGCGGCCTTCGCCGAGGTCAGCAGGACGAACCAGGCGGACGCCTCCAGCGCGCGCTCGATCGACGGCCACAGCTCGGGGGCGGCGGCCAGGCTGGCCCGATCCATGAAGACGCGCAGCGCGCGGCTGCGGTACCAGGGCTTGGCGAAGCGCTCGACCCGCCGCTGCAGCGCCACGGCGAGCCGGTCGTGGTGGCCGTGCGCGTAGGACACGAACGCGTCGTAACCCGGCCCGCGCGAGCCCGGCCGACGGGAGCCCGCTCGGCGCGCCGCCCCCGGCACGCGCGGGCCCGGCACGCGCGAGCCCGGTGCGCGGGGGCCAGAAGCGCGCGGGCCAGATGCGGTCGGATCCGTTTCACGCGACTGCGACGCGCGTGCACCCGATCGACGAGGATCCGATTCGCGCGCACCCGATTCGCGCGCACCCGATTCGCGCCCGCCGGATCCTTGCGCACCCGACTCCCACGATCCGGATCCTTGCGCACCCGATTCCGGCGATCCGGATCCTTGCGCACCGGATCCCTGCGTACCCGATGCGCGCGGGGCGGGTCCGCGCGACCGGCCACGGGACCGGCGGGGGCCGCTCGGCCGCGCGCCCCCTTCCGGCGCGCCCTCTGACGCGACGCCGTGACCTTCCAACGCGACTTCTGACGCGACGCCGTCGTCTCCGCCCATGCCGCGCTCCATCCCGGGCTCCCTGAATCGTCCCGAGGACGCCCCGGGGAGCCGGGGGTCCGATCCACGCACACCGCACCGTACGCCGGAACGCCCCGCGCGGCCCCCGGAACCGGCCGCCCACCGGGAGCCCTAGGTTCGGGACGCTCCGGTCCCGGCGCGGAACCCGCCACGGAAGGCGCGGTTCCCGCCGGGGAAGGCGCGCATTCCCGTGCGGGACGCGCGGATCCTGCTGCGGGACGCGCGAAGGAGACGTACCGTCGGCGCTGGGCGACCGGCATCGCGGGAGGGGCGGGACGTGGCCGAGGCAGCGGTGTACGACGCGTTCATCTCCTACAGCCACACCGCCGACGCGCGGCTCGCGCCCCTGCTGGAGGCCGGGCTGCGGGCCATGGGCAAACCCTGGTACCGGCGACGGGCGCTGCGCGTCTTCCGCGACCAGGCGAGCCTGCCGGCGGCGCCGGAGCTGTGGCCGTCGATCGAGCGCGCGCTGGCCGCCTCCCGTCACCTGGTCCTGATGGCCTCGCCGGAGGCCGCCGCGTCCCGCTGGGTGGGCCGGGAGCTGGAGTGGTGGCGGGACAACCGGTCGCCGTCCACCGTCCTGATCGTCCTGACGGGCGGGGAGCTGGCCTGGGACGACGACCTGGGCGGGTTCGACCCGTCCCGCACGACCGCGCTGCCGGCCGCGTCGCTGGGCTGGTTCCGCGGCGAGCCGCTCTGGGTGGACCTGCGGTGGGCGCGCGGGCGGACCGGCCTCTCGCCCCGGCACCCGCCACGGCCCGCCGCTCGCCGGAGAACGGCTCGGCCGACCTGTGGGACCTCACCGCCGCCAAGCCCCACGCCACGCGCCTCATCACCGGCCCACGCCCCGTCACCACAGTCGCCTCCGGCCCCGCGGCGACCCCCTCCGGCTCCCCCGGCACACCCCCCAGCTCCGCCGAGACCCCCTCCGACCTCGCCGCGCCCGCCTCAGGCAGCGCCGGGACGATCTTCGCCACGGGCGACGCCGCCGGCCGCGTCGTGCTCTGGGACCCGGCCGCCGGCGACCGCCCCGACCGGCGGCTCACCGGCCACACCGAACGGGTCACCGGCCTGGCCTTCAGCCCCGACGGGCGTACCCTCGCCTCCGCCTCCGACGACGACTCGATCACACCTGTGGGACCGGGCCCTCGCGGCCCCGCGCGGGAAGCCGCTGCGCGACGACACCGTCACGGTCAGCACCGCCATCGCCTTCAGCGCGGACGGCCGCACGCTCGCCTCGGCGGGCGACGACCGCGCCGTCCTCCTCTGGGACGTGGACCCCGCCTCCTGGCGGCGCAGGCTGTGCGGTCTCGTCGGCACCGGCCTCACGCCCGTGCAGTGGCGGGAGCACGCCCCGGACGTCCCCCCGGTCCGCACCTGCGGATGACCACGGCCGGGGGCGGCGGCGCGGGTGATCACGGTGCGGCGGATCCGGCCGCGCGCGCCATGCCCAGTAACCTGGGTGCCCGAACGCGATAGGGTTCTTGCATTTCCGGCGCAGCGTACGAGGGAGATGACCGGATGCTTACCGCTGGAGAGGTCGCCGGGCTGATCGCGGCCACGGGCTGGATCGTCCTCGTGTGCGTGCTCACCATGGTGCTCATCAGGCTCGCCAGGCTGCTGACCGAGACCACCCGCGCGGTCTCCGACCTCAGCAGCCGGGTCGCGCCGCTGCTCGACGACGTCAGCGTCACGGTCAACGAGACCAACCGGCAGCTCGTCGCCGTCGAGGCCATCGCCCAGGACCTCAAGCAGGTCAGCGGCCACGCCGCCAAACTCAGCGGCGTGACCCAGACCATCTTCACCGGCCCCCTGATCAAGGTGTCGTCGCTCGTCCACGGCGTCCGCCGGGCGATCGAGGCCCGCCGTCCGCGCGGGCCCCGCTCCGCCGCTCAGGCCGGGCGCCGGTCCGTGGGCCAGGCGGGGAGGCGCCCGTGATCCGGCGGCTGTTCTACCTGTCCCTGGGCGCGTTCATCGCCCTGTGGGTGATGCGCCGGCTGCAGGCGCTCCAGCCCGACCACGTGGCCCGCCGCACGGCGGCCGGCGCGGCGGGCATGCTCGCGCGGGTGAGAGACTTTACTTCCGACGCGCTCGGCGAGGCCGCCGACCGCGAAACCGAGTTGCGCGCCAGGTTCGGCCTTGACCAGTCTGGTCAAGGCGACTGACCGCCACAGATCGACCACTCACGACTAACGCAAAGGATGGCCACCATGGAGTCGGCAGAGATCGCGCGCCGCTTCCTGCGCTTCTTCGAGGAGCGTGGGCACACGATAGTGCCCTCGGCCAGCCTGATCGCAGAGGACCCGACGCTTCTCCTGGTCAACGCGGGTATGGTGCCGTTCAAGCCGTACTTCCTGGGGCAGCGCAAGCCTCCGGGGTCACGGCTGGCCACCGCCCAGAAGTGCGTCCGCACGCCCGACATCGACGAGGTCGGCAAGACCACCCGTCACGCCACGTTCTTCCAGATGCTCGGCAACTTCTCCTTCGGCGACTACTTCAAGGCCGAGGTGATCCCGTTCGCCTGGGAGCTGCTCACGCGCAGCGAGTCCGAGGGCGGCTTCGGCTTCCCCGAGAGCCGGCTGTGGGCGACCGTCTACCACGAGGACGACGAGGCGTTCGACATCTGGCACAACAAGGTCGGCCTGCCCGCCGACCGCATCCAGCGCCGCGGCCTGGAGGACAACTACTGGCACATGGGCGTGCCCGGCCCCGGCGGCCCCTGCTCGGAGATCTACTACGACCGCGGCCCCGAGTACGGCAGGGACGGCGGGCCCGTCGCCGACGAGGACCGCTACCTCGAGGTCTGGAACCTCGTGTTCATGCAGTACCAGCTCAGCCAGGTCCGCAGCAAGATCGACTTCGACATCAGCGGCGAGCTGCCCAGCAAGAACATCGACACCGGCATGGGCCTGGAGCGCATGGCGGCGATCCTGCAGGGCGTCGACAACATCTACGAGATCGACACCACCTACAAGATCCTCGACCGCGCGGCCGAGCTCACCAAGACCCGCTACGGCCGCGACCCGCGCGCCGACGTGAGCCTGCGCGTCATCGCCGACCACGTGCGCACCGGCACCATGCTCGTGGCCGACGGCGTCATGCCCGGCAACGAGGGCCGCGGCTACGTCCTGCGCCGCATCCTGCGCCGCACCGTGCGCAACCTGCGCCTGCTCGGCTCCGGCGACGACCGCTACATGCACGACCTCACCTCGGTCGCCATCGACGTCATGGGCCAGCAGTACGAGCAGCTCAAGACCGACGCGCCGCAGATCCACGGGGTCATCGACGCCGAGGAGGCGTCCTTCCTCGGCACGCTGCGCACCGGCACCGCGATCTTCGACGTGGCCGTCGAGGAGACCAAGCGCAAGTCCGGCACCACGATCTCCGGCGACCAGGCGTTCCAGCTGCACGACACCTACGGCTTCCCGATCGACCTGACCCTGGAGATGGCCTCCGAGCACGGCCTCAAGGTCGACGAGGAGGGCTTCCGCCGGCTCATGAAGGAGCAGCGGGAGCGGGCCAAGGCCGACGCCGCGGCGAAGAAGACCGGCAACGCCGACATCTCCGTCTTCGGGCAGCTGCTGGAGAAGGCGGGCCGCGTCGAGTTCCTCGGCTACGACCAGACCGAGTCCGAGACCACCGTCGTCGGCGTCCTCGTCGACGGCGTGCCCGTCCCCGCGGCGGGCGCCGGCTCGAGCGTCGAGGTCGTGCTCGGCCGCACCCCGTTCTACGCCGAGGGCGGCGGCCAGCTCGCCGACCAGGGCGTCATCCGCACGGCCGGCGCCGAGGTCGAGATCGTCGACGTGCAGTCGCCGCTCGCGGGCCTCGTCGTCCACCGCGGCAAGGTCCGCTCCGGTGAGCTGCGCACCGGCGACGAGGCACAGGCGGAGATCGACCTCGAGCGCCGCCGCGCGATCTCACGCAGCCACAGCGCCACCCACCTCGTCCACCGCGGCTTCAAGAACGCCCTGGGCGAGTCGGCGGCCCAGGCCGGCTCCGAGAACTCTCCCGGCCGCTTCCGCTTCGACTTCACCGCGGCCGGCGCCGTCCCGCCGAGCGTGCTGCGCGACGTCGAGGACGAGGTCAACGCCGTCCTGATCAACGACCTCAAGGTCAACGCCTTCTACACCTCCCAGGCCGAGGCCCGGGCGATGGGCGCGCTGGCGATGTTCGGCGAGAAGTACGGCGACGAGGTCCGCGTGGTCGAGATCGGCGACTACTCGCGCGAGCTGTGCGGCGGCACCCACGTCCACAGCTCCGGCCAGCTCGGCCTGGTCAAGGTGCTCGGCGAGCAGTCGGTCGGCGCGGGCGTGCGCCGGGTCGAGGCGCTGGTCGGCATCGACGCCTTCCGCTTCCTGGCGCGCGAGAGCGTGCTGGTCGCCCAGCTCACCGAGCAGCTCAAGGCGCGCCGCGAGGAGCTGCCCGAGCGCATCGAGGGCATCGTCAGCCGGCTGCGCACCGCCGAGAAGGAGCTGGAGCGGGTCCGCTCCGCCCAGGTGCTCCAGGTGGCCGGCGAGCTGGCCGGGCAGGCTCGTGACCTGCAGGGAGTCTCCGTGGTGACACACCGCGCGCCTGATGGCACGAGCGGCGACGATTTGCGTAAGCTCGCGCTTGATGTGCGTGGCAGATTCCCGGCCGACAGGCCTGCGGTCGTCGTGATCGCCGGCGTCCCCTCCGACCGACCCGTGGTGGTCTCCGCGGTCAACGAGGCGGGACGCGAGCGAGGGCTCAAGGCCGGGAGACTGGTCGGCGTCGCCGCCAAGGCTCTTGGGGGTGGCGGTGGAGGCAAGGACGACGTCGCGCAGGGCGGCGGCACGCGCCCGGAGGCGATCGGCGACGCCCTGCGGCTGGTCGAGCAGGCCATCGAGGGACAGCTCGGCTGACATGCGGTTCGGCTCACGGATCGGCGTGGACGTCGGATCCGTCCGCATCGGCGTGGCCCGCAGCGACCCGTCGGGCATGCTGGCCACGCCGGTCGAGACCGTCAGGCGCGGCAAGGGCGACCTCGACCGCATCGCCGCCATCGTGGCGGAGCACGAGGCGATCGAGGTCGTGGTCGGCCTGCCCACCTCCCTGTCCGGCCGTGAGGGGCAGGCCGCCGAACTGGCCCGCGCGTTCGCCGTCGCGCTGGCCGGGCGGCTCGCGCCCACTCCGGTCCGGCTGTTCGACGAACGCCTCACGACCGTGGCCGCCCAGCAGGGGCTGAGGGCCAGCGGGGTGCGCGCCAAGAAGCAGCGCGACGTGGTGGACCAGGCGGCGGCCGTCGTGCTGCTCCAGGACGCGCTGGACTCCGAGAGAGCCACCGGCGGCCCGCCGGGCAGGCCCGTCGATTCGCCGCCCGCGGCGGACGCCGGGCCGGCCTCATGAGCCGCCCTCCGACTGGTCCCGGCCGCTCTGCCCTGGTGAGCAGCCCTTTGACCCGGCTGGGCATCTTGACCGGGCCGGCCGGCTCGGTCAGGTCCGGCCCTTTGACCGGGCCGGGCAGCGGGCGCGGAGCGACTCGGTGAGCGGGGGAGCGGCGCGGGGGTACGACGAGGAGCCCCACGCCGACGACCCCCACCTACTCACGCCCTCCTCCGCACGGAGCGAGGCACCCGCCACGGCCCACTCCGCAAGGGACGAGGACCGAGCGCCAGGGGACGACCGAGGGGAAGGGGACGGCGAGGCTGACACTCTGCCGCTGCCCGTGGGGCGGCGCGCAGGTGTGCGCCGGGCCGCCGTCGTCATCGGCGGCCTCACGCTTTCCGCACTAGTCCTCGCCGCGGGCGCGTACGGACTGCTCGAGCCGTACCTGAGCCCGGACGCCCCCGAGGGCGGCGGGGCCGTCGCGTCGGGCGCGCGGCCCGTGCGGCGGATCACGCTGCCCGAGGGCCTGCGGCTTGACGAGGCCCTGCGGCGCATCTCCAAGCAGACCGGCGTGCCGCTGGCCGACCTGCGGGCGGTCGACTCGCGCCAGGTCGGCCTGCCCGACTACGCCCGCGGGCTGGAGGGCTTCCTGTTTCCCGCCACGTACGAGATGGCCCCCGGCACGACCGCCAAGGCGCTGCTCGCGGCGATGGTGGAGCGGTTCGCGACCGTCGCCGACCGGCTCGACCTGGAGGAACGGGCGGCCCGGATGGACCTGACCCCGCTGGAGGCCGTCACGGTGGCGAGCATCGTGCAGGCCGAGCCCGGGCGCGCCGCCGATTACCCGAAGATCGCCCGGGTGATCTATAACCGGCTGGTGCGCGACATGCCGCTCCGGATCGACGCCACCGCCCTGTACGCGCTGGGGAAGCGGACCTCTCGCCTGTCGCCGGGCGAGACGAAGGTCGGCTCCCCGTACAACACGTACACGCGCAGGGGGCTGCCGCCCGGCCCGATCTCCAACCCTGGTGTGCGGGCGCTGCGCGCGGCCTTGCACCCGGCCAAGGGGGATTGGTACTGGTTTGTGACAACCAATCCGGCGCATAGAATCACCAAATTCACCGACAAAGAGAGCGAGTTCGTGAGATACCGGGAAGAGTTGAACGAGAACCTCGGGACGAACTGATGCTCCCCGCGACGCCCCTCACCCCCCGGAGGATCGGCGAGATCCGCGGGCGGAGTCACGGAGCCGGGACGCCGCAACTCCTTCCGTCGCCCCGCACGGCTACGGAGAGTGACGGCCCTGGGACATCGGCGCACGACCGGCGGATCCCCTCCTTCCGCACGGTGACCCCCCATCGTTCGGTCCGCCCGCTTGACGGCGGGGGTGCCGAACCGGGAGATTGGCCAGCGCACCTATGAGCGAGCTCGATATGGATTTCCTGCTGGGCGCCGAGGACGACGACGAAGGTCGTGACCGGCGCCGGTCTCGTGGTTCCGGCGGACGCGGCAACCGGAGGCGGCGCAAGCGCCGCAGCCGCGGCCGCTTCATCGCCCCGCTTCTCGCGTTCATCATCCTCGCCGGCATCATCGGCGGCGGCGGCTACTTCGGTTACCAGTGGCTCAGCGGCGCCCTCGTCCCCGACGACTACAGCGGGCAGGGCCAGGGCAACGTGGTGGTCGAGATCAAGGAGGGGCAGAGCGCCTCCGAGGTCGCCGCGGAGCTGGAGCGGCAGGGAGTCGTGGCCAGCGCGCGGGCCTTCACCAACGCCATCGCCAACGCCGGCAAGAGCGGCCTGCTCCAGCCCGGCTCGTACACGATGCGCAAGGGCATGTCCGCCGCCAACGCGGTCAAGCTCCTCGACTCGGGCAACCGCCTGCTCCTCCGGGTACAGCTCAGGGAGGGCCTGCGCCTTTCCGACACGCTCACCCAGCTCGCCCAGCAGACCCGCAAGCCGCAGAAGGAGTTCCTCGCCGCGGCCCGCAACGCCCGCGCGCTCGACCTGCCCCGGTACGCCAAGGGCAAGCCGGAGGGCTACCTCTTCCCGGCCACGTACGAGTTCCAGCCGAAGGACACCCCGGCGGACATCCTGGGCAAGATGGTCGAGCGCTTCGAGCAGGCGGCCGACAAGGCGGCCCTGGAGGACGGCGCCAAGAGCCTGGGCCACACGCCGGGCGAGATCATCACGATCGCGAGCATCATCCAGGCCGAGGCCGGCCGGTACGAGGACATGCCCAAGATCGCCCGGGTGATCTACAACCGCCTCGCGCACCAGCCGCCGATGAAGCTCAAGATGGACAGCACGGTCATGTACGGGCTGAACAAGTACGGCACGGCCGCCACGAACGCCGAGCTGCGCATCAACACGAAGTACAACACGTACATGCACGACGGGCTGCCGCCCGGCCCGATCGGCAACCCGGGCGACCATGCCATCGAGGCGGCGCTCAACCCGGCCAAGGGCGACTGGCTGTTCTTCGTCGCCACGGACCCGAAGAGCGACGTCACGAAGTTCGCCACGACGGACGCCGAGTTCCAGGAGCTCCTGAACGAGTACCGCCGCAACGGCGGCTGAACCGGGAGCCCCGCTCGCACATGGGGCGCCAAGGGTATGACGGCCGGCGGCCTGGTTCGTCACCGGTTTCGACGACCCGTCGGACGTCGCCGAACTGCTGCCCGTCGAAGGCGGGCGCCGCTGGGGCGTGC
>NZ_JBFAIA010000170.1:0-18134 GCF_040654455.1 Nonomuraea sp. NPDC050691 | reverse complement strand
GCGGGGGATAAGCTTCGTAGTCGAGAGGGAAACAGCCCAGATCACCGACTAAGGCCCCGCCGCCTGCCCGCCGACGCCGTACTCCTCGAGGAGGCCCCGTCGGCCCGGCCCGACCTGCACCGGCTGGTTCCCGCCCGCAACCCCCTCGGGTTCGTGTCGGCCGCGATGGGCGGCCTGGGCTTCGCGCTGCCGGCGGCCGTGGGGCTGCGCATGGCCCTGCCCGCCCGGCCCGTGGTGGCCGTGACCGGCGACGGCTCCGCCCTGTACGGCCTGCACGCGCTGTGGAGCGCCGCGCACTACCGGGTCGGCGCGCTGTTCCTGGTGCTGTCCAACAGCCGGTACGCGGTGCTGGACCGGCTCGCGGAGCACCACGGGGCGAAGGCCCCGTGGCCCGCCTTCTCCGAGGTGGACATGAGCGGCCTGGCCCGGTCGCTGGGCTGCCCGTCGCTCCGGGTGGAGACCTACGCCGAGCTGACCGCCGCCCTCGACGAGGTCGTGCCCACGCTGGCCGTCCGCGAGGAGCCGCTGCTGCTCGACGTGACCGTGGCCGTGGACGCGGACCTCCAGCCATGACCACGCGGAGGGCGACGTAGCGGCGTACCCCTTCCGGCGGCGGGCTCCTGACCGGGTCGTACCCTTGCCAGATGTCCTCGGCGAGATCCGTCCTGCTGTACGCCGGCTTCGTGCTGGCCGCGCTCAACCTCCGCCCGGCCCTCGCCGGCCTCTCCCCCCTCCTCGACGAGATCATGACGGACGCCGGGCTCACGCCCGCGGCGGGCGGGGCCATCACCACGGTCATGGTGCTGTGCCTGGGGCTGTTCGGCTGGCTGACCCCGTTCCTGGCCCGCCGCACCGGACTCGACCGGACACTGCTCGCGGGCCTGCTGCTGCTGGCCTTCGGCGTGCTCGTCCGGGCGGCGGACGGCGCGCCCGCCCTCTACCTGGGCGCCGCCCTGGCCGGCACCGCCATCGCCATCATGAACGTCGCCATGCCCGGCGTGGTCAAACAGCACTTCCCCGACCGCGTCGGCCCCTGGACGTCGGTCTACGTCTCGGCCCTCGTCGTGGGCGCCGGGGCGGGGGCGGCGCTCATGGTGCCGCTGGAACGGCTCACCGGGTACGGCTGGCGGGGTGTGTCGGCGCTGGCGGCGGTTCCCGCGCTGGCCGCCGCGCTGCTCTGGCTGCCCCAGGCGTTCCACCGGCCCCGGCCCCAGGGTGAGCGCCCGGCGGCCGGGGACGCGGGACCGACGACCGTCGTGGGGAGCAGGCCGTTCGTGTCGCTGCTGCGGAGCCGGACGACGTGGTGGGTGACGGCGTTCATGGGGCTCCAGTCACTCACCTTCTACATCATGCTGGCCTGGCTGCCCACGATCTTCCAGGAGGCCGGCCTGCCCGCCGACCAGGCCGGATACCTGCTGAGCCTCACCAACCTGGCCCAGGTCGGGGCCACGTTCACGGTGCCCGTCCACGCGGGGCGGCGCGCCTCGCAGGTGCCGCACGTGGTGGCGTCGTCGGTGCTCACGATCATCGGGTACGTGGCCGTGCTGGCCGCTCCCACCACCGTGCCGTGGCTGTGGATGATCGTGCTGGGGCTCGGCCAGGGCGCGTCGCTCGCGCTGGCGCTGCTCATCATCGCCCAGCGCGCCCCGGACCCCGCGTCGGTGACGGCGCTGTCGGCGGTCGCGCAGTCGTTCGGGTACGTGCTGGCCGCGCTGGGGCCGCTGCTGATCGGCCTGCTGCGGCAGGAGTCGGGCGGCTGGACGGTGCCGCTGCTCGCGGGCCTCGCGGCCTGCGTGGCGCAGACCGTGACGGGCGTCCGCGCCGCCCGCCCCCACGTGGCCCGCGTGCCCGGCTGACGCCCTTCACCTGCGGGCCAGGGGCTTTCGCACGGCCGGCTCGGGAAGCGTCCGGAACAGCAGCCAGGCCAGGAAGGGCAGCACGACCAGCGGCGCCAGGGCCGTGCGCAGCGAGGTGGCGTCGGCGACCGCGCCGATGACCGGGCTGGCGAGCCCACCGACGCTGACCGTCAGGCCGAGGGTGATCCCGCTGGCCGTTCCGACGCGCGTGGGCAGGTAGTCCTGGGCCAGGGTCACCTGGAGCGAGAACGGGACGTAGAGGCCGGCGGAGGTCAGCGCAACGAACACGTAGATCGCCGGCCCCGGGACGAACACGGTCCCCGCCACCGCCGCGACGGTGACCAGGTACGCCCACCGCACGACGGTGACCCGGTCCCACCGCTCGGCGAGCCTGCCGCCCAGCACGGTGCCCACCGCCCCACCCGCGTACAGCACGAACAGCGCCGCCGTGCCCGCCACCGTTCCCCCGCCCGCGCGCTCCGGCACGTACGAGGAGATGAACGCGCTCAGCCCGACGAACACGATCGACCGGCAGACCACGGCCAGCGACAGCCGCGCGAACGCCCTTCTGTCGTCCGCTCCCCTGTCGCCGGCCCCCTCGGAGAACCCGCCGCCGGAGCCGCCGCGCGCCGGCCTCCCGAGAGCGCGCAGGACGGGCAGGCACAGCACGGCGCCCGCCAGAGCCGGCACGACGAGCAGCGGCGAGAGTCGCAGCCCGCCGACGCCGACGACGGCCGCGACCATGAGCGGGGCGCAGGCGAAGCCGATGTTGCCGCCGAGCGAGAACCAGCCCATCGCGCTGTGGCTGCCCCCGCTGGCGATCCGGGCGACCCGGGCGGACTCGGGATGGTACGCCGCGACCCCGATCCCGGACACGGCCACGAACGCCAGCGTCAGCGCGTACGAACCGCTCAACCCGCTCAACGCGACGCCCAGCCCGCCGAGCAGCGTGCTCACGGGCAGCAGCCACGGCATCGCCCACCGGTCGGTGAGCAGGCCGAACACCGGCTGCGCCACCGAGGACAGCAGCGACGCGGCGAGCACGACGCCCGAGACGACGGCGTAGGTGTAGGCGCGCTCGGCCACGAAGAACGGCACGAGCGCCGCCACGGCGCCCTGGTAGACGTCCACGCAGGCATGCCCGACCGAGAGCAGCACGATCGCCCTGTTCCTCGGCCCTTCGTCCGTCCGCACTCCACCGCTCCCGAGCTCCCGATCCTCTCCCACTCCGCCATGCTCGCCCGAAGGCTGCGTGTCGTACTTCCGATAACCTGCCAAGTGATGACGAACATCCGCCATGAGCCGACCGCGCCCACCCGCGCGCAGTGGCTGGCGCCGGGGGCGGCCATCGACGCGCACCGCCACGACGACCATCAGATCGTCTACGCCGCGCGCGGGGTGCTGACCATCACGACCGGCGCGGGCTCGTGGATCGCCCCGGCGACCCGCGCCATCTGGGTGCCCGCCGGAACGGTGCACGCCCACCGGGCGCACGGCGAGGTCGAACTCCACTTCGTCGGCCTGCCCGCGCGCGACAACCCGCTCGGCCTGGACGCGCCGACGGTGCTGACCGTCGGCCCGCTGCTGCGCGAGCTGATCCTCGCCTACACCCGCGCCCCGGACGACGACAGCCCCGAGCGCGGGCGTCTGCGAGCGGTCCTGCTCGACCAGTTGCGGGCCTCGCCCCAGCAGCCCGTGCACCTGCCCGCCCCGACCGCCCCGCGGCTGCGGGCGCTGTGCGACATCCTGCGGGCCGCCCCGGCCGACAACCGCACCCTCGCCGCCCTGGGCAAGCAGGTGGGCGCGAGCGACCGCACCCTGTCGCGGCTCTTCAGCAGCGACCTCGGCATGACGTTCCAGCAGTGGCGCACCCAGTTGCGCCTGTACCACGCCCTGGTCCTGCTGGCCGAGAACACCCCGGTGACGACCGTGGCGCACCGGTGCGGCTGGTCGTCGGCGAGCGCGTTCATCGACGTCTTCCGCCGCGCCTTCGGCCACACCCCGGGGGCTCACCTGCCCTGACGGAGCCGTGCCCGATCCAGGAGGACGAAAGGCACGGCGGCCGCGGCGAGGCCGGCCCCGATCAGGCAGACCGAGGTGAGGGAGGCCCCCTGCGTGAGCGAGGCGGCCGCCACGACGGGGGTGATGCTGATGCCCAGCTGGAAGGCCGACACGGTGGTGGCCCCGGCGAGGGTCGGCGCGTCGGCCGCGATGGCGAAGACGCGTCCGTAGAGGGCGGGGTTCAGCACGAACGCGGCGACGCCGATCAGGAAGACGGTGGGCACCACCACCCAGACCTGGCGGATCCCGACGGCCAGCACGACCGACAGGATCACGATCGCCGACGCGCCGGCGAGGAGCGCGAGATGAGGGCGCCGGTCGGAGACGCGGCCGCCGACGGACAGGCCGGCGAAGGCGCCGATCCCGAAGAGCGCGAGGATCGCCGGGATCCAGACCTCGGGGATCGCGGTGACGTCGGCGAGCATGGCCGCCAGGTAGTTGAACGAGATCATGTACGCCGCGGTGGTCAGGATCGTGACCGCGTAGATGACCCAGAGCATCGGTCTCCGCATCGTGGCGAGCTCCCGCGCGACACTCGGCATCCTGACGGGCTCCCGCGAGACACCCGGCTCGGCGAGCCGGTCGACGTCCGGGCCGGTGGGGCGGTCGAGGTCCGGACCGGCGGGCCGGTCGACGTCAGTGTCGGCGGCGGGGAGCCCGAGGAGGCAGCCGGCGATCCCGGCGGCCGTCAGCGCCACGACCGCCCAGAAGCCGCCGCGCCACTGGGTGAAGTGGCTGAGCAGCGTGCCCGCGGGACCGCCGGCGACCATGGCCACGCTGAGCCCGCTGACCACGACTCCGGAGGCGCGGGCGTTCCGGTCCGGCGTCACCAGGCTGATCGCGGTCACCGACGCGACAGCGAAGAAGCCCGCGTAGGCGACACCCGACACCACCCTCGTCACCAGCAGGACCTGGTAGTCGCCGAGCAGTCCGGCGACGACGCCGGCCGCGAAGAGGACCTGGGTCGCCACCAGCGCGGTGCGGCGAGGCCAGCGCAGGCTGAGCACGGCGAACGGCGGGCCGCCGATCACGACGCCCAGCGCGAACGCGGTGATCAGGAAGCCGGCCGAGGAGAGCGTGACGTCCAGATCGGCGGCCACCGCCGGCAGCACGCCGGCCAGCAGGAACTCCGCGGTTCCCATCGCGAACAGGCTGAACCCGAGCAGGTACACGCCGGCGGGCAACCTGCCGGAGCCGGTGTTCCTGGCCGTCTCCGTGGTCGTCCCGGCCATCAGACCGCACCCTCAGCGGCCGACAGTTCCCGTTCGAGCAGCCAGGCGGCCATGGTGACGGCGGCGGCGGAGCCCGCGCCCGCGGCGCCGACGACCTGGGCGCGAGGGTTGACCACGTTCCCGGCCGCCCAGAGCCCGGGCACGTTTGTGGCACCGTGGGAATCGACGGCGACGAGTCCGCTCACCGGGTCCTTGCCCGCGCCGAGCGCGGTCAGGATCGCGTCGCGGGGCACGGGGCGAGGCGCCACGAAGACGGCCCCGCACGCGACCGTCTCGCCGTTGTCGAGCTCGACCGCGACCGAGTCACCGTCCGCCGTGCCGGCACGCGTCACGACCGGGTCGTCCTCCCCTGTACCGGCGCTCGTGGTGACCCGGGTGACGCGCGCGTCGATCAGACGCACCCCGTACGCCGTGAGCCGTCCCCGCTCGGCGGCGCCGACCTCGGCGCCGTTGACGCAGAACGTCACTGAGGAGCTGTAGCGGCGCATCAGCGCGGCATGATGCGCCGACACCGCCGCCATCGCCCCGCCGATCACCGCGATGGCGCGTCCACGCACCTCGTAGCCATGGCAGTGGGGACAGTGGTGCACCTCGGACGCCCACCGCTCGGCCAGTCCCGGGATGTCGGGCAGTTCGTCCCTCACCCCGGTCGCGACCAGCACCGACCGGGCGCGCAGGACGCGGTCGTCGCCGAGCCGCAGCTCGAACGTGCCGTCCGGGGCGCGCCGCGCGCCGGTCACCGATGCCCGCACCAGTGTCCCGCCGTAACGGGTGAGCTCGTCCTGCCCGGTCGCGACGAACTCCTTCGGCGCCATGCCGTCCCGGGTCAGGTATCCGTGCATGTGGTCGGCGGGCCCGTTCCGGGGCTCGCCGCCGTCGACGACGAGAGTCGCGAACCGCGCCCTCGCGAGAACGACCCCCGCCGACAGACCGGCCGCCCCACCACCGACGATGATCGTGTCCCACGTCGGATCCGTTGTCGTGTCCATTCGGATCACCTCCACCGGGAGGATCGCGAAGCTCGGCCGGAATCGACAAAGGCCGTTGCTGATTCCGGGACACATCGGGTTGACTGCGCCCCATGGACGCACAACCGAGCGTCGGCGCCGTGATCGAGCAGATCGCTCCCCGGCTGCGACGCGCCCGCGAGAAGAAGGGCGTCAGCCTGGCCGACCTCGCGCGAGCCACCGGCATCTCGACCAGCACGCTGTCCCGGCTGGAATCAGCTCAGCGCAAGCCGAGCCTCGAACTGCTCCTGCCGATCACCGCGGCGCTGGGCATCCCCCTCGACGAGATCGTCGCAGCGCCCCGGATCGTCGACCCGCGCGTGCCGCAGGAGCCCACCAGCAAGGACGGCCGGGTGCTGATCCCGCTGTCGCGGCAGCAGGGCGAGCCACGCGCGTACAAGATGATCATTCCGGCGCACGACGAAGAGCCCCACCTGCGGACCCACGCGGGCCACGAATGGCTCTACGTGCTCCGCGGACGGCTCCGCGTCAAGCTGGGCGACCACGACTTCGTCATGGGAGCCGGCGAGGCGGCCGAGTTCGACTGCCGGATCCCGCACTGGTTCGGCGCCGCCGGCCGCGGCAACGTCGAAGTGCTCAGCCTCTTCGGCAAGCAGGGCGAACGCATCCACCTCCGCACCCGGCAGCGCTGACGCGGCCTTGGGCGACACGTCTCCGCACTCAGCCGAAGAAGTTGCAGGCACGGTTGATCCGTCCTTCCTCCATGCTCAGGACGCCGTAACCGGTGGCCAGAGGAGCCGTGGTGGAGGCACCGGGCTGGACGAGGTGCCAGGAGAACAGGGCCAGGTCATGGTGGGTACTGATCACCTTGGTCACCGCGAGCGTCAGGTTGCCGAGTTTCTCCTCACGCGCATGGCCTATGGCGGCCGCGATGTCGTCGCGACCTTCGGCCGTCCAGTCCGGGTCGATGACTGTGGCGTTCTCTGTGAAGATCGCCTCGATGGTGGCGTTGCGGTGGCCGCGATCCTGGTCGTTCCACAACGCGAAATAGGTGTGGACGATGTCGTCGATGGTGTCGCTCATGACGTGATCTCCTAGGTGTCTGCCGAGGCGGGGCGGGTGCCCGGCCGGTTCAGTAGCCGATGGTGAAGCGTCGCTGGACGAAGCGAGGGAGTTCCGCCTCGTCGACGAGGGCGATGGCGGCGTCCTCGGAGGAGATGCGGCTGCGTCCGTCGGCGTCGAGGACCGGCTGGTCACCACCGATCCGGAACCGGCCGGTGCGCCGGCCGGGGGCGATCTCCTCGGCGGGGCTGAAGTAGGTCCAGAGCCGGTTGGACGTGCGCAGGACGTTCAAGGCATCCCGATGTCCGCGCACGGCGGCGGCGTACTCTCTCGGCAATCCCAGCTCGTCGAGGCTCTTGTGCAGGAGCTCGTCGGAGTCTGCTCGTACGAGGCCAGGCTCGATCTCCAGGCTGCCGGCTCCGCCGATCACGATCAGCCGCGTCCGGGGATGGCTCTCCAGCGCCTTGAGCAGCGCCCTGGCGGCGGTGGCGTAGACCGTGGGATCAGCAATCGAGCGCGACACGGTGTCGTCGAAGTCAGCGGCGGCGTTGCCGGGCTGGTATCCGCTGATCAGGACGTCCAGCCCGGGCAGGACCCGGGCGATGCTTCCGGCGTCGAGGACGTCGACGGTCTTCCAGACGATGTTCTCTCGCTCTTCGTCGATCCGGGTGGCGTCGCGGGTGAACGCCGTGACGTGATGCCCTCGGTGGAGGGCTTCGGTGACGACACGGCTTCCGATGCCGCCCGTGGCTCCGATGATTCCGATGTGCATGACTCTCCCTGTTCGCTGCGCGGCGTTCGCTGCGTGGCGTGAGGAGACTATACGGCGTGAAGTTTGCTGTACGCCACTCAGTCCAGTGACGCTGTAGAGTGACTGCTGTGGGAAGCACAGGAGGACGTCGCGAACGGCTGCGAGCCGAGACGACAGCGGAGATCAAGCAGGTCGCGCTCAAGCTGATGGCCACGGGCGGACCTGACGCGATCACGCTGCGGGCCATCGCCCGCGAGATGGGCATGACCGCCAACGCGATCTACGGCTACTTCGCCACCCGCGACGATCTGGTCACCATGCTGATCAACGAGGTGTACACCGCGCTGGCCGACGCCGTGGACGCCGCATGGGCCGAAGCCCCCGCCGGGCACGCGGCCGGCCGGATCCAGACGTGGGCGCGGGCCTTCCGGGACTGGGCTCTGGCCAATCCCGAGGGATTCCGCCTCATCTACGGCGACCCGGTGCCCGGTTACCAAGCACCCGAGGGCGGCGCCGCCCCGGACGCCGCGCACCGGGTCTGCACGGGCATCGCCGCCCTCGCGGACGCCGCCTGGCCGCACGCCCGACATCTGTACGCGCACGGCGACTTCCAGTGGTCCGACTTCGACGCCGGGCTCCTCGACAAGGTCCGCCCCGCGTTTCCCGACCTGCCGCCGGCCGGCGTGGCACTGGCGCTGCGCATCTGGGGCCACCTGCACGGTCTGGTGTCGCTGGAGATCTACGGACACCTGCACACGCAGACGATCAACCCCGGCAAGCTCTTCCAGGAAGAACTGACCCAGCTCGTCCGGTCACTGGGCATCGACTCCAAGGAGTGACGGCCCTCAGCGCCGCCGGAGCCTGCTTGCCGGGGCACGCCCTTGTCCCGCTCACCCGGCGGAGATGCTCCAGACTCGGATGGTGCCGTCGTGGTGACCGGTCACGACGACGGGCGCGCCGTCGATCTCGGTGGTGATGACGGCCGTCGGAGCTTGCTCATCGGGGACGGCCAGCGGGCCACCGAGCTGTTCGGCACGGGCGAGGTCCCAGATCCGGGGCGGTTCCTCCAAGGCCTCGGTGACGGCGATCGGGCGCCCGCCGAGCCGGGCCACGGTGATCCCCTTGATGGCGCCGGCGTGCCCGGACAGTGGCGCCCCGACCGGCCGGCCGCCGGCCAGGTCCCAGATCCGCAGCGTGTTGTCGTCACCGGCGGTGAGGATGACCGGGCGGTCGGCCACCTCGGTCACCGCGATGGCGGAGACGTGGTCGCCGGTCCGCCTGGGACCGCCTACGGGCACCCCCGTGAGGGCGTCCCAGACCTCGACGTGGGGGTCGTGACCGCCGGTGACGGCAAGCGGACGGCCATCCACCACAGCGGCGGCCATCACGCCGTTGTAGCTGCCCCGGATCTCCGCGGCGCGCTCACCGGACGCGAGCGCCGCGACGAGCAGCACACCCTCCTCGCTGCTGCTGAGCACCAGGGGCCCGCGTTCGGAAGGGAGGACGGTCAGGGCAGTGACACCGAGGCCGTGCCCGGTCATGGTCCTGCCGACCTTCCCACCGGTGGCCACGTCCCAGCACCGGACCGCGCCGCCCGTGTAGTCCTCACCGAGCAGAGACGTCAGGTCGAACCGGCCGCCGCCGGTCACGATCACCGGGCGGCCGTCGACGGTCACCGCAGTCAGCCGGGAGACGACCTCGAACGCGTCCGCCTCGCCCATCTCGTCCTCGAGACCCTCGAGCTCGTCCTCGTCCTCCCTGTCCCAGATGATCCCCTCGGCGTCGGGGACCGGCCCCTCGGGTGCGGCGCTGTCGAGGTCGATGGGGCGCGCAACGCGTTCACCCGTGGTCAGATCGCAGGTCCACAGGGCACCGTCGCCGTGCGCGCCGATCAACGCCGGGACACCGTCCAGGACGAGCGGGGCGAGCGCGTGAACGGCATGCCCCTCCGGGTCGCGGAGGGAACGGGAGACTCGGTGATCATGCATGCGTAGGACCGTAGTCCACGGTCACCGAGACCTGAGTGGGTGAGCCATCGTGCGGCCCGGCGCGTGTGACGCCACCCCGCCGTCCCGGGCTGGGCGATCCGGCCGGCAGCTGCGCCGGGGCGTGCGGAGATCGTGTCCAGGCGCGGCGTTTCCTACGGCAGGTCTGGCAGGGCGAGGCAGAGGGCCTCCAGCGCGGCGGCGAACGCGTGTTCCGGCGGTGTGCCGTATCCGATGACCAGGCCGTCGCGGAGTGGCATCCTGCTGTCGGGGTGCCGATACGGGGCCAGGCCGTCCAGGGCGAGGCCGAGGCGGCGGGCGGCGCGGAGCGCGGCTCGCTCGCTGTCCGGAGGCAGGTCGACGACGGCGTGCAGGCCCGCGGCGATGCCGCTGACGGTGATGTGCGGGGCGCGTTCGGCGAGCGTGGCGGTGAGCAGGTCACGGCGATGCCGGTAGATCCTGCGCATGCGGCGCAGGTGGCGGTCGTAGGAGCCGCAGGCGATGAAGTCGGCCAGGGTGAGCTGATCGGTCACGCCGGACCAGAGTTCACGCGGCCCTTTGGCGGCCGCGATGTCGTCCACCAGTGAGCTGGGCAGCGCCATCCAGCCGAGCCGCAGCGAGGGCGACAGGCTCTTGCTGGTCGAACCGAAGTAGACGACGCGGTCGGGGTCGAGGCCCTGTACGGCGCCGACCGGTTCGCGGTCGTAGCGGAACTCGCCGTCGTAGTCGTCCTCAAGCAGCAGGCCGCCCGTGGCGCGGGCCCAGTCGATGACCGCGGCCCGGCGTTCGGGGTGCAGGGCGCCTCCGGTGGGGTACTGGTGCGCGGGTGTGAGCAGGACGGCTCGCGCGCCCGTGGCCGCAAGGTCCTCGACACGCGCGCCGTCGGCGTCCACGGCCAACGGCACGGTCGGCAGGCCCGCCTCGGCGAGGATGGAGCGGTGGAAGCCGAGGCCGTACGCCTCGACGGCTACCGGACCGCGCAGCACCTGCGACACCAGCCGCAACCCGTGCGCGTAACCCGAGCAGATCACGATGTGCTCGGCCTTGGTGCGTACGCCTCTGGTCCGCGCCAGGTACTCCACCAGCGCCTGACGCAGCTCCGGCCGGCCTCGGGGATCGCCGACGCCGAACGCGTCGCTGGGCGCGGCGGCCAGGGCGCGTCGGGCCGAGGCGATCCAGGACGATCGCGGGAAGGCTGCGGCGTCGGGAGAGCTGGGCATCAGGTCGTGGATGACACGCAGGCGCGACGGGCGCTGGGGGGACCGCGTGTGGCCGGGTTCGAGGGGTGCGGCGCGGTGCGCGACGTGCGTACCGGAGCCTTGCCGGGCGGTGAGCCAGCCTTCCTCGACGAGCTCGGCGTACGCGGCCGCGACGGTGTTGCGGGCGATGCCCAGGTCCAGGGCGAGGGCGCGGTAGGGCGGCAGCCGGGTACCGGGCGCCAGCCGTCCCGAGTGGATCGCCTCGCGCAGGGCCCGCATCAGCCGCACGCGCGCCCCGCCTCCACCGGTGAGCTCCAGGTGCAGATCGCTGCCGCCGTCTGGGCCGAGGTCGCTCACCATCACGTCCGGCATCGGAAATTGACCCACGAAATATCCACGAGAATGCACCATATCTTGGGCCGATCCCGCTCCTAGGGTCGGAACCATGACGAACGTCGCCATTCCCGCACGCATGAACCTTTCAGTTGTCGCCCCCAAGGTCTTCAAGGCCGTGCTGGCCCTGGACACCGTGGCCCGCGAAGGCTTGGACCCCGTCCTGGTCGAGCTGGTGCAGATCCGCGCCAGCCAGATCAACCGGTGCGCATACTGCATCGACTACCACACCGGCGACGCCCGGCGGGCCGGCGAGCGGGAGGCGCGCATCTACCAGCTGAGCGCCTGGCAGGAATCCAGCCTCTACACCGCCGAGGAGCGCGCCGCCCTGGCGCTGACCGAGGCGGTGACCCTCCTGCCGCATGGCGTCGAGGACGAGGTGTACGACGAGGCCGCGCGGCATTTCGACGACAAGGAGCTCGCCCAGCTCATCGCCCTGATCTTCACGGTCAACGCCTGGAACCGGATGAACGTGACCACGCGTAAGACCCCAGGCACCGAGTAACCACGTCCCAGCCTCCTCCCGCTCACGGGCGGTGGCCGCCTCGCTCGCGGCCACCGCCCGTGGCGCGACCGCCTCGGAAAGGCCCGCACCCGTGACATCCATCGACAACCCGCCATCGGACGTGGCCCGGGACACCAGCCCTTCACCGGTCCGGGGCTGGCTCGCCATCCTCGCCGTGACGCTCGGAATCTTCGCCCTGATGACCTCCGAACTGCTCCCCGTCGGGCTGCTCACCCCGATCGGCGCCGAGCTGGACGTCTCCGATGGCACCACCGCGCTCATGGTCACCGTGCCTGGACTGGTCGCCGCCGTCGCGGCGCCGCTGGTCACCGTGGCCACCGCCAGGATCGACCGCCGGCTCGTGCTGGCCCTGCTGATCGGGATGGTGGGCGCGGCCAACCTCGCCTCCGCCTTCGCCACCGGCTTCGCCGTCGTGCTGCTCGCCCGCTTCCTGATCGGTATCAGTGTCGGCGGCTTCTGGTCCCTGGCCGGCGGCATCGCGCTCCGCCTGGTTCCCGAGCGCCATGTCGCCCGCGCCACCGCCGTCGTCTTCGGCGGCGTCGAGACCGCCTCCGTGCTCGGCGTGCCCGCCGGCACCCTGGCCGGCGACCTCAGCGGCTGGCGCACCGCGTTCGCGGCCGTGGGCGTGCTCGGCCTCGTCTCGCTGACCTGCATGGTCGCCGTGATGCCCAAAGTGCCACCACAGCGCACGATGACGTTCGGCGACCTGCCGCGGGTCTTCCGCGCGCACACCGCGGTACGCGTCGGCATCGCCATGACGTTCCTGGCCATCACCGGACACTTCACCGCCTACACGTTCGTCCGGCCCATCCTCCAGGACGACGGCGTCGCCGACGGCATGATCAGCGTGCTGCTGCTGGTCTTCGGCATCGCCGGCATCTGCGGCAACTTCATCGCCGGCGCCCTGATCACCACGCGCCTGCGGCGGAGCGTGTGCGGCATCAGCGTGCTCCTGTCCGCCGCCATGGCCGCCCTCGCGAGCATCGAGCACAACACCGTGTCGGCGGCCGTGATCCTCATCGTCTGGGGTCTCGGCTACGGCGCCGTCCCGGTCACCTTCCAGACCTGGATCCTCAACGCCGCACCGGCCGCCACCGAGGCCGCGTCCTCCCTGTACGTGTCGATGTTCAACCTGTCCATCGCCTTCGGCGCCCTCGTCGGCGGCCTGGCGGTCGACGCCACCTCCACGGTGAACGTGCTGTGGATCGGGGCCGCGCTGGCCATCCTGGTGCTGCCGATCGTCGGCACCAGGCCCACCCACCAGGCTCGCCGCCCCGGGCAACTCACGTGATCACTGCGCTTCTTCCAACTGCTTGCTGATCTGATCGATCCGACGGATCCGACCGTCTGCCGCCAGATGGCCGAACATGTAGATCTCCGCCGCGAACGTTCTGCCCTTGCGCAACCTGGTGCGCAAGGTCCACCTGGCCGCGATCCGATCACCCGAGACCAACGCCTCGTGGATCTCGACACCAGACCAGTTGTCAGCGGTCATCGCCTCTTTGTCGACATTCTTACGGACAGGGCGGACATGATCGATCATGCGCTGCCGGTCGATCACGAGCCCGTCGTTGCAGTACTCGAAGTCCGGAACGAAGTAGCGATCGAGGATCGCGTACGGCTCTTCGTCGGAGACAGCCATGTCCCGGGTGTAGGTGGTCAGAAAGTCAGCGAGGTCGCGCTCGGAGCCGATGCCCATGAAGCTTCCTTGGAGTGAGAGGGACCCTGCGATCATCTGTAGATCAGATGGGTCTCGATCCTCGCCGTCCACGCTTGTCGCCGTCGTCATACGGCCGAAGACGGTACGCCTTACGCCCGCCGTCGTACGTTTCCGTGCGGCTACGACACCGGAAGTACTCCCCCGCCGTCTGCGCAGCCGCCTCTGTTACGTGAACGACCAGCCTCCCGGCCCGCTTGCCGTAGCGGGGCTGCCGGGTCGGGTGATCGGTTCCGCGGCCGAACCGGCACGCCGCGCATGAGCAGGCAGCTTCTTCGTTGCGGGAGACAGCAGGGAGGGCGGTGGCGTGCCGCGCAGCGATCCGTCGCTTCCGCGAGTTCTTCCAGCGTGGCCCGATGCAGGCACAGCACGACGGTGTAGATCGTCCTGTGCGCGGGTCGGCATCGTGGAGGGCAGGGAGGAGATGACCCTCCCTGCCAGTCCGAAGTTCAACCGGTTCAGCCGGGAAGCAGGCTGCCGCCCTTGAGCAGCTCGGTCCCACGGCGAGCGATCTCCTCTGACGAGAGGTCTTCGGTGTGGGTCAGAAGGACCCACAGGTGCCCGAATGGGTCTCTCAGCATGGCCGACCGGGCTCCGTAGAACATGTCGGTCGGAGGCTGGAGCAACTCGGCGCCGGCGCGGACGGCCTGGGCGCTGAGCGTGTCCACGTCATCGACATAGATATGGAGACCCACTGTCGAGCCACCCGCGGCACCAGGAGCTTTGAAGGGGCCATCCGCGTCCCCGACCATGAGGACCGAGCCCTTGATGCTGATCTCGGCATGCGCAATCCGGCCTTCCGGGTCGGCAATGCGGAACAACTCCTCGCCGCCGAAGGCCTCAGCGTAGAACTGGATGGCCTTTGCGGCGCCGTCCACCATGAGGTGCGGAACAGCGGCGTATCGATAGCGCTCGGGAACCGATGTCATCACAGTGATCCTTTCGAGAAGTACTTGCTGCTGAAGACCGTAGAAGTTCAAGCAGAGTTGAGGTCAAGTCGAGGATTCTGGGCGTCTTTCAGCGCGTCCGCCGCTGAGCCTGGTCGTGAGTGCGACAACCGGCGCAGTTGACCTCAACTCTGCTTGAACTCCTAGCGTGGTCTGCAATTCCGATCCGAACGCTTAGGAGGATCATGATGCGGATCAGCACCACCCTGCCCATGACACAGGCCGGCGTGCCTGACATCGCGATGGCGCGTCACCTTGAAGCCCTTGGCTATGACGCGGTCAGCATGGCCGATTTCATCGTCGGAGATGGGACGCCGGGCTTTGACGCCACGCTTGTTCTGGCGGCCGCCGCAACCGTGACCGAAAGGATCGGACTGGAGTTCGGCGTGCTCAGCCTCCCGGTGCGCCCCACCGCTTGGGTCGCTACGCAGATGCAGACCCTTCAGCACCTGTCAGGCAACCGAGTTGTCCTTGGCGTCGGGATCGGAGGCTTCCCGGGCTCGCCGTTCTGGCGTGCGGTTGGGGCGCCACTTCAGGGTCGCGGGCGCTGGACCGACGAAGCGTTGCAAGCGTTGCCGGGCCTTATCCGTGGTGAGGCGACCAAGCTGGGCGAGAGTGAGGTCACCCTCGGCCCCGCCGCTCCGGTCCCGCCCATCCTCATCGGGGGGAACTCCGAGGCGGCGATGCGCCGTGCCGTCCTTCATGGTGACGGTTGGGTACCCTCCTTGATCAGTCCTGCGGCTCTGGCCAAGAAGGTGGTACGGCTACGTGAGGTCGCCCATGAGCTCGGACGCCCGGTCCCGTCGATCTCCGTGGGAGGTCATGCGATCCTCGTCGACAACCCGACTGCCATCGAGTCCTTCATCCGCGTGCTGGTGGACGTGCATCGAATGGCGCCGGAGGAAGCAGAGGCTGTCCCGGTCACTGGCGGCCCGGAGCAGGTGGCGGAACGCCTCCACGCCTACTCGGAGGCCGGAGCCGACATGGTTGGACTCAGCCTTGACGGCGGGGACTGGACTCGGCAGGTAGAAACACTCGCAGAAGCCAGAGCACAGCTGAGCCGTGCCCGGACGGAGGAAGCAGATCAAGGATGATCGTCTGTGGGCACGTGAGGACAGCAGCGACGGTTTGACGTCTGTTCGCCTTGTTGAGCGGCGGCTCCACGAGGCCTCGGAGTAGTCGCGCGCGTCTCCCACTTCAGATGCCGAACGGCCCGTAGATCACCCCGCCACCCAACGTCAAAGCCGAGGCACACCGCCGTCATCCCGAGTTGGCAGACCCTGAACGTCAGGCCGACGCCCGCACCGAACTCGACGCCCACCACCTCAGGGAGCTCCGCAAGTCCATGGGGAAGACCCAAGCCGAGATCACCCAGATCCTGGGTGTATCCCAGTCCCGGATCTCTCAGTGGAACGGCAACATCGAGGCCATGGAGCTGGAGGTCCTCCGCGCCTACGCTGCGGCGCCAGGCGGGCAGCTGGACATCACCATCAGGGTCGGCCCCCACTCGGTGAAGGTGGCACATCTCTGGGGTGCGGGGCGGAGCCCCGCTCGGAGCGTCCGAGCGGAGCGAGGGCCATGCCTGTGGGGGTCGAAGGGGGCGGAGCCCCTGGGGAGCGCTGTCCGAGCCCCCCTGCGCGAAGCGCCCCTTCGACGAGGGCCTTGCAGTCGCGAGAGCCCTACGCGAGGGCCTTCTCGGCGGCCTCCACCACGTTGGACAGCAGCAGCGCGCGCGTCATCGGCCCCACTCCCCCCGGGTTCGGGGTGAGGAAGCCCGCCACGTCCTCCACGTCCGCCGCCACGTCGCCGGCGATCTTGCCGTTGACGCGCGAGACGCCCACGTCGAGGACGGCCGCGCCCGGCTTGACCATGTCGCGGGTGATGAGGTCGGGGACGCCGGCCGCGGCGACGACGATGTCGGCCCGGCGGACGTGCCCCGCGAGGTCCTGGGTGCCGGTGTGGCAGAGGGTCACGGTGGCGTTCTCGCTGCGGCGGGTGAGCAGCAGGCCGAGCGAGCGGCCCACCGTGATGCCGCGCCCCACGACGGCCACCTCGGCGCCCTTGATGGGCACGCCGTACTCCTGCAGGAGCAGCACGATGCCGTGGGGCGTGCAGGGCAGCGGGGCGTCGACCATGTGGACGAGCCGGCCGAGGTTGACCGGGTGCAGGCCGTCGGCGTCCTTGGCCGGGTCCATGCGCTCCAGCAGGGCCATCGTGTCGAGGTGCTTGGGCAGCGGGAGCTGGACGATGTAGCCGGTGCAGGCGGGCGAGGCGTTGAGCTCGTCGATGGCGGCCTCGACGTCGGCCTGTGTGGCGGTCTCGGGCAGGTCGACGCGGATGGAGGCGATGCCGACCTCGGCGCAGTCGCGGTGCTTGCCCGCGACGTAGATCTGGCTGCCGGGGTCGTCGCCGACGAGGACGGTGCCGAGGCCGGGCGTGACACCTCGCTCCTTGAGCGCGGTCACCCGCTTGGTGAGGTCTGCCTTGATGCGGGCGGCGGTGGCCTTGCCGTCGAGTTTCACTGCGCTCATGTCACCCCATCCTTCCATGTCGGGGCGGGACTCCGGCAAGCCGGGGCCCCGATTGACATCGTTGTCATCGGGGCACGGACGGCATAGTGTGACGCTCGCCAGCCACAGCGGGGCCGGCCGCCGCCGCGCGTCCACCCGGTGGCTCGACCAGCAGCGCGTCGAAAGGATCCGACTCGTGCCCGGACTTGTACCCCCAGGCGACCCCCGCCGGCCCGACCACCACCGCGAGCACTGATGGGCCGCGTCCTCGCGATCGACATAGGCGGCACCAAGCTGGCCGCCGCGCTGGTGGACGCCGACGGCGCCGCCGCCCGTTCCGCGACCCGGCCGACGCCGCGTACGGAGGTCATGGCCGCCCTGGCCGGCCTGGTCGGCGAGGTCGTCGGCGACGGCCCGGCGCCGCTCGCGGTCGGCATCGGCTGCGCCGGCCCGATCAACCTGGCCGACGGCACGGTCAGCCCGGTGAACATGCCGAGCTGGCGCGGGTTCCCGCTGCGCGACGAGGTGCGTGAACTGACCGGGGCGCCGGCGGTGCTCGCGGGAGACGCCCAGTGCTTCGCCCTGGGCGAGTATTGGCTCGGCTCCGGGCGCGGCAGCTCGGCGTTGCTGGGCATCGTGGTGTCCACCGGCATCGGCGGCGGGCTGGTGATCGGCGGTGCGCCGCTGCTCGGCCCGACCGGCAACGCCGGGCACGTCGGTCACATGACGATCGACCCGTACGGCGAGCTGTGCGAATGCGGTGGGCGTGGCTGCGTCGAGCGCTACGCCAGCGGCCCCAACCTGGCCCGCTGGGCGCTGGCCAACGGCTGGAAGGCGCCCGAGGGCGAGCCCGCCGACGCGCGGACCCTCGCCGCCGGCGCCGCGAAGGGCGAGCCGGTCGCGGTGGCCGCGTTCGAGCGCGGCGCG
>NZ_JBFAIA010000169.1:0-18136 GCF_040654455.1 Nonomuraea sp. NPDC050691 | reverse complement strand
TTCGCGCCGCGGCCGCGGCCGCGGCAGGCGCGATCCTGGCAGCCGTCGCCGGCCGCTTCGCCCCGCCCTCGCCGAGGCTCGCCGTGGTGCCCGCCGAGGGCCCTTCCCGTGAATCTGATCACATAGCCGGCACCTGACATCCGGACAGGTCCGCGCGCAGGTGGTTCACGCGTCCCCGAACACCATGCGATGCCCCTTGGCGGTGTCCATGTATTCGCGCACCCGATGGATCAACCCGTCCCGCAGCTCGAAGACGAAGCAGTAGTCGTTGCGGTAGTCCTTGCCGTCCGCCAGCGTGGCCCGCATGCTCTCCTCCACCACGACCACGTCGCCGTCGGCGTAGAAGCCGCGGAAATCCAACGCCACGTCGGCGACGAACATGCGCGGGAAGTCAACGGTGAGGAAGTGGACGATGGCGTCCCTGCCCACCATGTGGTGCGTCCCGCCGAGCGCCACGGCGGTCGCGTTCCCGGGCGGGGCCAGCCACTCGGCGTCCTGGGTGAAGAACGCCCCGATCAGATTTTTGTCCCTGGTCGAGAATGATCGCCACGCCTGCTGCACGAGCTCGCGGCTCTGTTCAGAAGTCATGCCAGACAGCGTAGGCAGCCTCCCGGCACGAGACCGGCCACATTCGGACACGGTCACCGGACGACGGTCAGCGACCTGCGCACGTCCAGGGTGATCACCCGGCGGGTGTCCGTCGTGACCATTACGCTCCCCAGATGACCTTCATCTATGACGTTCTCACCGATCCCCGACGTGACACCACCCTCACCGGCAGCCTTCACTACCGCGACACCGACAACTACGGGTTCTCTCACGACCCGGAGTTGGGGCTGCAGATCATCGTGGACGCGTGGAAGCACCTCAGCCGCTACGGTGCGGCGTCTGTCTCCGCGGCGACGGAAGCCGAGTTCAAGGAGCTCTATGGCCTTGTTCTCGAGCGTGCCGATCCGCCCTCTTCACCATCGAGGTGAGCGATCCACGCCATCTCGACCACTTCGCGGAGAGTCGGTATTTCAGATGGCCTGATCCGGGACGAGGCTCCCAGCCGCCGCGTGAGGGCTGTGATCGTGGAAGCTTGTGACATGAACTCTTCCGCAGACGACGGCTCACCGGAGCGGGCAGGCTACCGGCGGTCGGCGGGGTCGCCGCGCGGCGAGGCCAGGCGCCGGGAACTGCTCGATCGTGTCACCGACGACCTCGCGGTCAACGGGCTTGTGGACTTCTCGCTCCGGCGGGCCGCGCGGGCGGCCGGCACCACGCACAAGGTGCTGCTCTACCACTTCGACGGGGTTTGTGGAGTCGCGGACCAGCGGGGATGCCGCGGGGATCGCGGCGGGGTTCGAGGCCCTGGTCCGTGCGCTGGAGCGGGAGGAGGCCGCCGGCGATCAGGACCCGTCCCGTACATCATGAGTGTCATGGGGCCGTGTACTGCTCCCGTGCGTCAAGCAGCTCGTCCCAGTGCTCCGCCGCCCACGCGCATGCGGAATCCAGTGGTTCCAACATGCTGCGGCCCAGCGGCGTCAGCGCGTACTCCACTTCCGGTCTCGGGTCGGCGCGCACCGTGCGTGAGACGAGCCCGGCTCGCTCCAGGCCGCGTAGCGACTGCGTGAGCACCTTCGGGGTGACGCGCTGCAGTGGCACACGCAGCTCGGAGAACCGGCGGGGGCCCTCTTCCAGGCAGCGAATGATCAGAGCCGCCCACTTGTCGCCGAAGCGGAAGGGCAGAAGCGAGGACGGACACAGTTCGTCGAACATGTCCTGAGGAAGCGGCTGGCGGTGCGTCATGCTCTCTCTCCTGCCTGTCGGCTGAGGCCGGTAGCTGGTCCCGGTATCCAGGAGGTAACCGCCCTTGCGGCTACCTTTCGGGAGCATCGATCAACCGGGAGGTATTCCGACAATGGGCAGGTTCGTGATTTTCGGGGCTGGAGGCCGGGCAGGCCGGCAGGCTGTCGCTGAAGCGCGCCGGCGTGGACACCAGGTCACCGCGGTGGTCCGCGACCCGTCCCGCTACGGCGGCTTGGCGGACGACGGCGTACGGATCGTCGCCGGGGACGTCACCGACGCGGCGGACGTCGCCGCCCTCGCGGCCGGGCACGACGCCGCGATCAACGCGGCGGCGGTGATCGATTCGGAGGAGTTCTTCACCAGCGCCTCGCACGCCCTCATCAAGGGCCTGCGGCAGGCCGGGGTGGACAGACTCGTCACGGTCGGCCTGGCATCGCTCCTGCTCGGCCCCGACGGCACCCGCCTGCTGGACATGCCCGGTTTCCCCGCCGAGTTCCGGCCCTTCTGCCTGGCGCACGCCGACGGTCTTGAGGTTCTTCGTGGCGAAGGCGGCACGCTGGACTGGGTGTATGTCAGCCCGGCCGGCGACTTCGACCATGAGGGTGAGCGCACCGGCCGTTACGAGCTCCGCGAACACGGTGACCCCGCGGCGCGCATCTCCTATGCGGACTTCGCCCTCGTCCTGCTCGACGAGGCCGAGACCCCACGGCACCACCACGACCACCTGGCCGTGACATGACGACATGACGGCACCGCCAGGCGCGACGAGGCGGGCCCGGCCGAGGGCGCGATCTGGTGACCGGCAGGGGCATCGCCGACGCCGTCGGCGCTCTCGCGGGCCGCCGGCCCCTGCTGGTGCCGCTCGCCGGCGAGCCGGGCACTGTCGCCATGCTCACCACGCCGGACGTCGGGGACGGGCCACGCGCGCTCGACCCCGACGACAGGCACCCGGAGTGGCAGCAGGCGGTGGCGGCCCGCTCCGCGCTGCGCCTCCTGTTCTACCAGCCCGGCCGTGACACCTCGCGCGTACGGAGCCCGCTGCTGATCCTCACCTGCGACGAGGACCAGACCGCTCCCCCCGGACCCGCCCTCCACGCGGCGCGGCGGGCACCGCGCGCGGAGCTGGTCCGCATGCCTGGCAGGCACTACTCGCCCTTCATGGAGATGCACGAGCAGGCCCTCGACGTCGAGCTGTCCTTCCTCCGCCGGCACCTGCTCGGTCACGCGCCGGAGCGATCAGGCGCCGCCCGCCTCTCGCCCAAGTGATGGGATCTCCGGGGCGAGCCCTCGATCTTCCCCGGATCGGACGGCGAACGTTATGATGCCGTCCATGCATCTTTCCTCGTGTCTGAGCTGGTGGCGCTCCTTGTAGGAGCGGCCGCCTCTCATTCATGAACTGGGCCGTTCGGACGGACGGCCCTTTTGTGTTCCCTGGAGCAGGGACGTGTCGTCCTGACGGCGATACCGGCACCCACCAGGAGACACCCATGAACACCACTCTGCTCACCGCAGGACCCGAGACCCTCGCCTCCGGCTCCCCCGCCGACCCGCTCGGGACGTCCGTCGCGCAGGCCCGCAGCGCGCATCTCGAAGAACTGATCCGTGAAGATCCGGGGCGGTTCCGGGTGCTGACCGGTGACCGCCCTACCGGACGTCTGCACCTGGGCCACTACTTCGGCACACTCCACAACCGGGTACGCCTGCAGGACCTCGGCGTGGAGATGTTCGTGCTCGTCGCGGACTATCAGGTCCTGACCGACCGCGACGTCGCGGACGACCTGACCGGGCACGTCGAGGAGCTGGTGCTGGACCACCTCGCCATCGGCGTGGACCCGGCACGCAGCACCGTCTTCACGCACAGTGCCGTCCCCGCCCTCAACCAGCTGCTGCTGCCCTTCCTCAGCCTCGTCTCCGTCGCCGAGCTCAACCGCAACCCCACCGTCAAGGACGAGATCGCCCACTCACGCCAGTCCGCCGTCAGCGGCCTGACGTTCACCTACCCCGCCCACCAGGCCGCCGACATCCTCTTCTGCAAGGCCAACCTGGTCCCGGTCGGCCAGGACCAGCTCCCCCACCTCGAGATCACCCGCACCATCGCGCGCCGCTTCAACGACCGCTACGGCAACGGCACCGCCGTGTTCCCCCAGCCCGACGCCCTGCTGTCGAGCGCGCCCCTTCTGCTCGGCACGGACGGCACCAAGATGAGCAAGAGCCGGAACAACGCCATCACCCTGGCCGCCGGCGCCGACGAGACGGCCCGTCTGATCAAGGGAGCCAAGACCGACTCCGAGCGTCACATCACCTACGATCCGGTCACCCGCCCGGAGGTGTCCTCGCTCCTGCTGCTGGCGGCCCTCTGCCAGGAGCGGACCCCCGAGGAGGTCGCCTCCGGCATCGGCTCCGCGGGTGCCGCCGCGCTGAAGGCGACCGTGACCGAGGCGGTCAACGAGTACCTGGCTCCGATCCGGGCCCGCCGGAGCGAGTACGCCCAGGACCGCGCCTACCTCCACCAGATCCTGCGGGAGGGCAACGAGCGGGCCAGAGCCATCGCCGACGCCACCCTCGCCGAGGTGCGTACCGCCATGAACAGCCACTACTGACACCCGCGGAGCCTCCGTCAGAGGGCCGACGGTCGCGCCGTGTCGGCGGGGCGGGTCGCAACCGAACCGTCGGCGGGCGCGGCCTTGGCGGGGATCAGCTTGCCCAGCGTGACGAACAGCAGGACCAGCCCCACGGTCAGCAGGATGTGCCCCAGGCCGGCGATCAAGGCGATGGCCGTACTGTCGGGGTGGCCCAGGACGGTCAGCGTTCCGTGCAGGGTCATCATGGCGACGGTCACCGCGAGGCCGGAGTTGTAGATCCAGAAGAACCAGCCGAAGAGCCGGCTGGAGGTCAACGCGAACAGCTTCTCCAAGGCCAGGACGACCAGAAAGAACAGCATCCCGAGCACGAGCAGATGCGTGTGCACCACGCCGAGCTGCGTCTCGCCGGTGAAGCCGGTCAGCTTGGTGATCTCACGGTAGTACAGACCGCTGACGACCCCGAGGATCATGTAGACGTGTGCGGCGTTGAGGATCTTCCTCATGCTTGCCGCGCCGTCGCCCGCGGAGGCGCCATGACGTCCCCCGCGGTGGGGCACGAGTCATGAACGACCGGCGAGCAATCACTCGTCGGCATCGAGACCGGGCGGGCACTCCGTGGGCTCGACGGAGCCGTCGGGGTTCTGGATCTCGCACCGGGTCCCGGAATCGCCGTCGCCGACTCGGTCGCCGACTCGGTCGCGGACTCCGTCGCCGGCGACGGCACCGGAGACACCGGCGAAGAAGGCCAGGCCGATGACGACCGCGATGAGCCCGGCGACGATCCCGCCGTGACCGCCCCCGACGCTCTCCGCGGGCACGGCCCTGGTCGGGTCCCGCGGGTCGTAGAGCACGTCGGTCGCGTTGCCGACGCCGAGCTCGGAGGTGGTCCGCGCCTCGGTGGTGATCTCCCGCCCGTCCACGGTCGTGAAGGTCAGGACCGGCCGATGTCTCGCCCTCAGGTGCTCCCCTCGCCCCGCGAACGTGGTGCGGACGTCGCTGACGACGCCCGGCACCCGCTGCGCTCGCCGGGCGAACCGCCTGCCGTCCACCATCCCCTTGATCGAACCCAGAACGATCAGCATTCCGAACGCCACGAACAGCAACGGGAAGTAGGTGATCAGGTCGTCCAACGCGGGTCTCCTCAGATCGGCTCGAATCATAGAACGCCCCGGAGGGGGCGAGGTTCCCGGCCCTCGACTCCTCGCCTGGACGCGGTTCGCGGCGGCCAGGGTCATGACAGCCGCAGGGCTCATATATGCGGACCGCGATAAGGCCGCAATGTGAGCTTTGTCACTGAGAGAAAAAGGGTCACCAGAAAAGGCCGTGCAATCCGGACGGGAGCTTTCGACACCACCGCACGAAGATCACCTGCTCGGCGGGCGGTGGGCCGAGGCGTTCACCCCCGCACCCCTGGCCGTTTACGGTCCTGCGCCGCGTTTAATGAAGCCGGGATTTTCTTTGAATTGTCAACGAACCGCGCGCGGCGCGTGACCGGCGACTTGCCCCGCACTTGTCATCGTCCTAACATCTCGTGGGCGCAAGGGATTCAGGAACGCCTACCGGCATCCGGTCCCCGCGCTTTTCCTCCGCACGATGAGGCGTCCAACAATTACGCCTCACCCCCCGAAGGCCGCTGATCGCGGCACAGATACAAGGAGGTATCCCATGCGATCGCAGCGAACCTTTGACCGTCGCAGGGCGTGGCTCGCCACGGCCGCCCTCGCCGGACTGGCCCCGCTGTTCTCCGTCGCGCCCGCTCTGGCGACCACCTCGACGACCTCGACGACGACCGACCCCGTCGGCGTCTACGTCCTGCGAGTCACCCCCGCGACCGGCGGAGACCCCGCGCCCCTCTCGGCCGGGACCCTGCTGTGCGGCCCGGACGGAGGCGCGCACGCCAGTCCGGCGCAGGCCTGCGACCAGCTCCGGCGCGCGAACGGCATGGTGGAGCGCATCCCCGAGGCTCCCGGCATGTGCACCAAGGAATACGCCCCGGTGCGCGTGACCGCCACCGGCGTCTGGAACAGGCAGTTCCGCGAATTCACGCGTACGTATCCGAACCTCTGCACGGCGGTGCACGCCACCGGAGGCGTCCTCTTCGCCTCCTGACGCACAGCCTTTCCTGAATGCGGGGCATCCCGATCCCCACTCTCACATGGCCGTCACATGAACACCGGAATAGCACGCGCCTGCGAGAATAGGGCCTTTCGGGATGCCCCGGGAACAGGGCTGACCACAATCCCGCCAGTGGACTCCAAGACGTTGTCCGGACGAGGAGAAGGATATTTTCGTGTTCAAGCACCTGGCTGTCGCGACCATTTTCGCGGCGATCACGGCCGCCCTGCCGGCGACGACGGCGCGGGCCGAAACGCAGGCCCAGCCCGCCGCCGGCCATTCACAAGAATTGATTGGCTATGAGAAGACGGGCGGGTTCGCGGGAATTCAGCGCAGAATTTCGATAGACCGGAACGGCCTGGCGCGGGCCGCCGCCGGCGGGGTCACCGCCGCCTTCCAGCTCACCCCCGAGGAGTTCAGCCTGCTGCGGCGCCGGCTCGGCGCCGTCTCCACGTGGAACTCCTCCACGCAGGGCTGTGAGGTCGCGGATCACTTCACCTACACCCTGCGCTACCGGGGCCACCGCGCCGTCCGCTGCCACACGCTGCCACGCGACTGGGAGCCCGCCGTCACGCAGCTCGACCAGGTCATGGACCGCCGCCTCGCGCCGACCAGGCCCGCAGCGCACGACTGATCCACCACACCGGCCACGGCCGGGACGGCCTGGGCGAGACCGGCCAGAGGGGGGCCGGCACTCGCCGATCGGGGGGCCGTCCCGGCCCTGGCCCAGCCTTGACCTTGACACTGGGGACAAGGCTTACGCTCGGGCCCCCTGACACCCCGAGGAACGGACAACGCCCATGAGCGCAGACCGCCCATCCCTGCTCGACCACGACCGGCGCTTCTTCGAGGCGCTGACGGCCGCGGAGCCCGAGGTCCTGGACGATCTCCTCGCGGACGACTTCGTCCTGGTCAGCGTGGAGGACGGGGCCGTCGTGAGCCGGGACGTCCTCCTCGACGCCATCACCGCCGGCGCCGTACGCTTCCCGGCGATCGAGACGTTCCCGGAGGAGGCCATCGTCCGCCACCTCGGCGACGCCGGGGACGTCGGGATCGTCGTGGGACGGACCGGCATGAACTTCACGCACTCCGACGGGACCACCTTCAGCGCCGGCAGCCGCTACACCCACGTCTACATCGCCGCCTCTCCCACCGCCTGGCGGCTCGTCTCCGCGCAGGGCACCCCCGTCAAAGCCCCGGCATAATCACCCGCATGCGGTTCGGAATCCTCGGCCAGACCCGGGCGTGGCGCGACGACGGGGCCGAGGTCTCCCTGGGCGGCCCGGCCCGGCGGGCGCTGCTGGCCCTGCTGCTGGTCCGTCCCGGCGAGGTCCTCCCGGCCGAGCGACTCGCCGACGAGATCGAGCCGGACGGGGGGACGTCGGCTCACGCGCTGCACTCGCAGGTGTCCAGGCTGCGCTCGGCCCTGGGCGACGGGGCGGCGATCGAGCGGTACGGAGCGGGCTACCGGATCGTGGTCCGGGATGCCGACGACGTGGACGCCTGCCGGTTCGAGCGGCTGGCCCGGGAAGGCCGGTCCGCGCTGCGCGAGGGCGACCCGGGCCGGGCGGTCACGCTGCTGCGCGAGGCGCTGGAGCTGTGGCGGGGCCCGGCGCTGGCCGACCTCCGCGAAAGCCCGACGGCTCAGGCCGCCGCCGCGCGGCTGGAGGAGCAGCGGCTCGGGACGATCGAGGACAGCATCGAGGGCGAGCTGCGACTGGGCGAGCACCGCGCGGTCGTGCCCGAGCTGCGCGAGCTGGCCGGCCGCCATCCGCTGCGCGAACGGCTGGCGGCGCTGCTCATGCGGGCGTTGTTCGCCGAGGACGGGCAGGCGGCGGCGCTGGAGGTGTTCGAGGAGACCAGGCGGCACCTGGACGAGGAGCTGGGCGCCGCCCCCTCGGCCGAGCTCACCGCGCTGCACCGTGAGGCGCTGAGCGCGCCGCCGTCCCCCGCGCCCGCCGCGCCGCCGGCCCAGCTCACGAGCTTCGTCGGCCGGGCCGAGGAGGTGACCGAGGTCGCCGGGCGGCTGCGCCTGGCCAGGCTGGTCACGCTGATCGGCCCAGGCGGCGTCGGTAAGACCCGGCTGTCCGTCGAGGTCGCCGCGATCGCGGACGACGACGTGTGCTTCGTGGAGCTGGCCGCGCTGCGCGACGGCGCCGACCTGCCGCGGGCGCTGCTGGGCGCGCTCGGCCTGCGCGAGAACGGGCTGGTCATCGAGGGAGACGGGCAGGGCCCGGTCGAGCGGCTCATCTCGGCGCTGTCGGACCGGGTGCTCCTGCTCGTCCTGGACAACTGCGAGCACGTCATCGAGGAGGCCGCCGCCCTGGCGGCCCGGCTGCTGGCGACCTGCCCGCGGCTGCGGGTTCTGGCCACGAGCCGTGAACCGCTCGGCGTCATCGGGGAGAACCTCTGGCAGGTGCGCGCCCTCGACGCCGACGCGGCCGTGCGGCTCTTCACCGACCGCGCCGCGGCCGTGCGGCGCGGGTTCACCGCCGATCCCCAGGTCGTACGGCGGATCTGCGCGGCGCTCGACGACCTGCCGCTGGCCATCGAGCTCGCGGCGGCGCGGCTGCGCACCCTGGACGTCGACGACCTGGCGGGACGGCTGGACGACCGGCTCGGCGTGGCGGCGCGCGGCAGCCGGACGGCCGACGAGCGGCACCGGACGCTGCGCTCGGTGGTCGCGTGGAGCTGGGACCTGCTGACCGAGCCGGAGCGGCGGGCCGCGCGGCGGTTCGCCGTCTTCGCCGGCGGCGCGACGGCGGAGTCGGCGCTGCGGGTGTGCGGCGCCGACGGCGAGACGCTGGAGTCGCTGGCCGACAAGTCACTCCTGGAGGCCGCGGGCGGGCGCTTCCGGATGCTGGAGACGATCCGCGCGTACGCCGCCGAACGGCTCGACGAGGCGGGCGAGGGCGAGACCGTACGGAAGGGCCACGCCCGGCGGCTCCTGGAGCTTATGCGGGCCGCCGACCCCCACCTGCGCCGGGCCGAGCAGCTGGAGTGGCTGCCGAGGCTCGCGGCCGAGCACGCCGACCTCCTCGCCGCTCTGCGCTGGGCCGTCGAGGCCCGGGAGGTGCGGACGGCTCTGGAGCTGCTCGCCTCCGCCTCGACGTACCTGTGGCTGAGAGGCGTGTCCGCGGCCGTCGCGCCGCAAGCGATCGCGCTGCTCGACGCCATGGACGCCCCGGCGGAGGGCACCCCGGGCGAGGAGTACGCGACATGCGTGCTGCTGGCGGCGTCCGGGGACGGCGGGCGGCCGGTCTGGCAGCGGCATCACGCGGCGGCCGAGCAGGCGCTGGCCGCCGCGTGGCCGGGCGACCGGGCGGGCCGCCATCCGGCCACCCTGCTGCTGTGGATGATGCGCAGCGCCGTGGACGCCGATCCGCGCGGCGCGTACACGCTGGTCTGGTCGCGGCGCGACTGCCCCGATCCGTGGGCGAGGGCGGCCGCCCGGTACGTGCACGGCTACGGGCTGCTCGGCGAGGGCGACACCGCGGGCGCCGAGCAGGCGTTCCGCGCGGCGGCCGGGGCGTTCCGCTCGCTCGGCGACCGATGGGGCACCTCGCTGGCCCTGGACGCGATCGCCGGCCTGGCGGGGGCGGCCGGCGACCGGGCGAAGGCCGTCGCGCTGACCGACGAGGCGTTCGCCCTCGCCGAGGAGCTCGGCGCGCTGGAGGACGGCGCCGACCTGTTGGTCAACCGGGGCGACCACCTCGCCGGAGACGACCTGGCGGCGGCCCGCGCCGACTACGAGCGGGCCGCCCGGCTCGCCCACACCGCCGGCGGCTCCACCTGTCTCGCGGCGGCCCTGCGCGGGCTGGGCGACGTCGCCCTGACGGAGCACGACCTCGCGGAGGCCGAGCGGCTGTACGAGGAAGCCCTGGAACGGCTCGACCCGCACTGGATCAAGAGCGTCGGTCACCGGGTGCGCGCGCTGGCCGGGCTCGGCCGCGTCGCGGAAGCGCGCGGCGACCGGGCCGGAGCCGCGGCGCGATACCGGGAGGCCGCCGCGTCGGCGGCCACGGTCGTGCCCGCCACCCCGGAGGCGCTGCGCATGATGGGCCTGCCCGAGCAGGTCGTGGAGGCGGTGAGCGGGCGGTGAGCCGCCCGTGGTGAGGGTGGTGAGCCGGCGGTGAGCCCGCGGTGAGCGCCCCGGTGGAGGCTCTGCGTCATGAAGAACCGCACCGTCCTCATCTCGGGCTCCTCCATCGCCGGCCCCGCGCTCGCCTACTGGCTGCACCGTCACGGCTTCGTCCCCACGATCGTGGAGCGCGCCCCCGCCCTCCGTGACGGCGGCTACGCCGTCGACTTCCGCGGCCGGGCCCACCTGACGGTCCTGCGCCGCATGGGCGTCCTCGACGCCGTCGAACGCGCCAAGACCGGCGTGGGCTCCATGTCGTACGTGAACGCGGCCGGCAAGGAGCAGGCCAGGATGCCCGCCGACCTGTTCGCCGGCGACGTCGAGATCCTCCGCGGCGACCTGGGGCGCATCCTCCACGACGCGACCAAGGGCTTCACCGAGTACGTCTTCGGCGACTCCATCACCTCCATCGACGAGGACGCCGACGGCGTGACCGTCACCTTCGAGCGCGGCGTGCCGCGCCGGTTCGACCTGGTGATCGGCGCCGACGGGCTGCACTCCAACACCCGCCGCCTGACGTTCGGCCCGGAGGAGCGGTTCGTGAAGCACCTCGGCATCTACTGCGCGATCTTCACCACGGCCAACCACCTCGGGCTCGACCACACCGGGCAGGCCTACCGCACCGCGGGCCGGCTCGTCGCCCTGTACAGCGCGCGCCACAACGCGGAGGCCAAGGCCGTCTTCTTCTTCGCCTCGCCGCTCATGGACCTGAACCGCCGCGACGTCGCCCGGCAGCAGGAGGTCCTCACCGAGCAGTTCACCGGCAACGGCTGGCAGAGCGAGCGGCTGCTGCGCGAGATGCGGCACGCGCCCGACTTCTTCTTCGACTCGGTCGGCCAGGTCCACATGGACACGTGGACGCGCGGCCGGGTCGCCCTGGTGGGCGACGCCGCCTACTGCCCCTCGTCGCTGTCCGGCATGGGCTCGGGGCTGGCCCTGGTCGGCGCGTACGTCCTTGCGGGCGAGCTGGCGGCCGCGGGGGGCGACCACCGCGTCGCGTTCGCCCGCTACGAGAAGGAGATGCGCGAGTACGCGACGGGCTGCCAGAAGATGGGTGACGGCGTCGCCAAGCTCATGGTGCCCGGCAGCCGCGTGCTGGCCTCATTGCTCAACCACTACTACAAGCTCATTCCGTACCTGCCGGGCAAGAACATGGCCGCGAACATGGCCCGCAAGGCCGCCGAGAACGTCACCCTCCACGACTACGGGAACCTGAGCGAGCACGCGTGACCGTGCGGTCCGCCGGAGGTCACCGCGATCGTCAGCGTACGGGCGTGAGGCGTAACACGGCCTTGCCGCTGGTCAGCGAGGTGGCGCGGATCCGGATGCCGTTGACCGATCCGGAGGTCCCGCGGCTGAACATGGCCTGCGACATCACACCCGGTCCGGTCCCCTTCACCCGGACCGACCAGGAATTGAACGAGATGGACAGCCTGGTGATGCCGAAGCGGGAGCTGACCCGGAACGACACCGCCGGCGATCGAGGAGAACATGCGACTCCGCATCGGTGGGGGTCAACGCCTCCATCAACTCTCAGTCAGAGATCGTGCCCTCTCCACCGCCTCCCCCTCGGGAATTGCGTGGCGGCCCGCGAGCCGGCTCGGCATAGTTCGCACAATGCACCGACAGCTCATCAGCCACCTCGCCCATGGCGACCACCCCATCGCCACGCCCATCACCGAGGCGAACCTCGACCGCCTGCTCACCCGCGCCAAGCTCCCCTCCGGTGCGCGCGTCCTGGACCTCGGCTGCGGGGAGGGCGTATGGCTCCTGCGGGCGCTGGAGCTCCACCCCGACGCGACGGCGGACGGGGTGGACATCGGGGAGGAGGCGCTGGCGTCGGCCGCCGAGTCCGCCGGCCGGCTCGGGCTGGCCGGCCGGCTCCGGTTGCACCAGGTCCCGGCCGACTCCTTCGCCGCGGACGAGCCGTACGACCTGGTGCTGTGCGTGGGCTCCACCCACGCCTTCGGCGGGCTGGCCGAGACCCTCGACGCCGTGCGCCGCCACCTGCGCCCCGGCGGGCTGGCGCTGGTCGGCGAGGGATTCTGGGAGCGGCCCCCGTCCGAGGAGCTCCTCGACCTGCTCGGCTCGGACCCGGACGAGTACGCCGACCTGGCCGGCACCGTGACACGCGCGCACGACGCCGGCTACGCCACGGTCTACGGCCACACCAGCACGCGTGACGAGTGGGACGAGTACGAGTGGTCCTGGACCGGCACCCTCACCCGCTGGGCGCTCGACAACCCCGGCCCGGACGGCGACGAGGCCCTGGCCGCCGCCGCCGAGCACCGCGACATGTGGCTCAACGGCTACCGCGACGTGCTCGGCTTCGTCACCCTCCTGCTCCGGCGGACCGACCGGTAGGACGCCCGGCTCAAGGCCGCGGCCGTCCGACGAGGCGGGCATGCGCCCCCAAAAGGGCCGGCCCCCTCACGCGGGCGCGTGGGAGGGCCGGGTCGATCACCGTCGCGGGGGTGGTCAGCGGCGGGTGTAGATCACCGCGAGGGTCGGGGGCTTGACGCCCTTGTCCTTGTTCTCCGACGCCGCGAAGGCGCGCCAGTTGGTGGCCTCCTTCTCGTCGGCGCCGCGGAGCTGGATGCCGTAGTCGGGGGCGCCCGCGGCCCACGCCTTGGCGATGTTCGTCACGGGCCAGGCCAGGAAACCGGCGCCCATGGCGCACGGCTCGGTCCAGGTGCGACCGCGGCCGACGCGGGTCGTGGAGGCGCCCTCGCTGGTCGTCGTGGGCTTGTTGTCCCAGTTGAGGTCGCGCTCGTCCCAGGGGCTGGTGACCCGCTCGGCGGTGAGGCCGGAGCCGACGGCGAGACCGCAACCGTTGGTCTCCAGGTTCCACATCCCGAGGGTGGCCAGGAGGACCTTCTTGCCCTTGATCTTGGACGTGTTGAACTTGACGTAGCTGCGCATGACGTCGCCGCCCTGACCGTTCTCCCACGGCATGGTGCCCGCGATGATCATCGGGTCGCCGGGGTGGGAGGGCCAGGTGGAGGCCACGTCCGCGTCGGTCTCGACCTGCGGGAGCGTGATCGACGGGAACACCGTGACCGGGTACTTCCGCTTGGGGTCGGCCAGGAAGCCCGTGTCGGGCTTGAGGACGAGCACCTTGACGCCGTTCTGGGTCTCGACGCTGGAGTCGATCTCCTTCACGGCGTCGCCGCGCGGCTTGCCGTGACCGCTGGAGTCCCACATGACCGGACGCGCGCCGGAGGCGACGACCTTGCCGTCACCGGCCGTGCTCTTCAGCAGGAGCCGGCCGCTCGCGTCCTCGGTGAGGTCGACGCCCTCGGTCTGCACGGGGATGCGCAGCTCCAGCGGGCCGGTCGGCTTCTCGCGCAGCACCACGTCGTGGCGGAAGCCCGTGGGCAGCACGGTGACGACGAGGTCAGCGCCGCGGCCGGCGGCGTTGGCGAAGGTCGCGACGTTGCCGCTGACGGTCGGCTTGGGCAGCGCGGTCGGCCACTTGACCGCGAACTCGCGGCCGGCGTCGTCCACGATCTTGGCCAGCGGCCCGTCGCCGCCCGCGGAGACCTCGATGTTGGCGCGGGAGACGCGCGGCTTGAGCACCGCGCCGTTCTGGACGAGGGAGGTGTCGATCGGCACCCACTTGCCGCCCTGCTTGATCTGGGCGACGCCGGAGCTGATGCTCTCGGTGAAGGTGCCGTCGGGGTTGGCGACGGTGGTGCTGTTCTCGTTGGTCAGAGCCGGGACGGCCACGGCCTGGCCGCTGCTGGCCGCCTGCTGGGAGGCGGTGTCCATGGCGGCCTCGACGGCCTCAGCGCTCTGCGGCGAGTCGGACGGCGGCGTCGGCGTGGCCGCGGCGGCCTCGAACGTGGTGCCACCGGCGAGTACGGTCGCGGTGAGCAGACCAAGGGCGAGCTTCCCCGTAAGCGAAATACGCAATTCTCATCCTAAGCAGTACAGATGACGAAGGTGATGATTTGTCCAGCGCTGGCGATTTAAAGTTTGATAAATCCGCATAAAGCTGGACAGGCGGCATCGAGGCGGCGCCTCGCGGGCGCGCCCTCAGCCCTGGTGGACCCCGTGTCGCCGGCGCTGAGCGCCGGCCTTCCCCGTGTGCTAGGCGACCCCGCCTGCGCGTGAGTACATGATTCCCCGTTCTGCGAAACTGAGCATGATCGCGCTCAGGTCACATAACTATCACGCGATATATCCGGACAAGCCGAAATTGTGGGACTATGACCTATCTCACAGAGCGATGCGTCATCAAGTAAAACGCTCAGTCACGAACAGCCGCCACACCATGTCGTTCGCCAGGGCGGCGGGACGCGCCGCCGGTCTGCCCGGGGCGGTGCGGGCTGTGGTGGTGCGGGGGGCCGACATCGGCGATCGCCGAGCTCCTGGCAGCTCGGCTCGCCGGCGACGCCTGCCCCGGATGGGGCGTTGACACCGGTCTCCCTGATCCTTGGCCTCGCGGTCTCGTCAGCCGTTCGCTGCCCGATCGACGGATCCGAGATCCCGGGCCGTCCGGACGAAATCGCGGATGAGGTCGTTCTCCGCGGCGGTGCGCCAGACGAGCACCCAGCGCCCGGGAGGCGCATCGTGGATGGGGACATAGGTGATGCCCGGTACCGGCATGACCCGCTGGCCGTGAGCGAACCCTGGTGAGACGGCCTCGCCGCTCACGAGAATCGGAATCATGTCCGAGTAGTTGGTGACGATAGGCCCGATCTCGATGAGGCGCCCGCTCGGCGTGTGGGTGGGCACGAGCCCCTCCCTCCAGTAGCCGGGTTGCGCACCGCCCATGACGACCTCGTCCCCGAGGTCCTCCAGTGAGATCGACTCCCGTCCGGCCAGCCGGTGGGAGGTCCCGGTCAGCAGCACGATCGGCTCGGTCAAGACGATCGGCCCCACCGTCAGGTCCGGCTCCCTGACGGGCAGCCAGGGGATCTGGATGTCGACCTCACCGGCCCGCAGGGGGCCGAAAGGATCGCTGAAGTCGACGTGTCGGAAGCGCACCGCACAGCCCGGCCGGCGGCGGGCGAACTCCTCAAGGATGAGGCGGTAATCCTCGATGTTCTGCCCGATCATTCCCAGCCGCAGCACTTCGGCGTCGCCCCGGGCGGCCGCGACGGCACGAGCGAAGCCCTCGTGCAGCCCGCGGTAGGCCGGCGACAAATCCTCGAAGAGCTGCTTGCCGATCGGGGTCAGGGCTACGTGGCGGTTGCTGCGCTCGAACAGGGTGGCACCGATGCGCCGTTCCTGCTTCTTGATCGCCTGGCTGACGCGGGCCGGTGTCACGTGCAGCCGCTCCGCCGTACGGCCGAAATGCAGTTCCTGCGCCAGGGTCAGGAAGATCTCGATGTCACGCAGTTCCACGCGGCCCGTCCGTACTTTAGCGCTGGGTTAACACACGGTACTGGATCCGGCGTTGTCGCTGGTGCCGGCCCGTCGGCAGGCTGATCTCGTGAACATCATCGCTTCCGCGGTGACGCTGAACGTCGACGACGTGGCGGCGTCCAGCAACTTCTTCACCGGCCATCTGGGGTTCCACGAGGCGGAAGCCGGCGACGGGTACGCCCGCCTGGTGCGCCCGGACGCCACCGCCGACATCGAGCTGCTGCTGCGCGGCCCCGGCGGGCTGCTCCCCGCCGGGGTCGTGGTGACCTTCACCGTCACCGACGTGGCCACCGAGCACGACCGGCTGGTACGGGAGGGGGCCGCCGTCAGCATGCCGCTGCGCGAGGAGCCCTGGGCCGAGCGGCTGTTCGAGCTCACCGACCCCAACGGCATCGTGATCCGACTCGTGGAGTGGACACCTCCCGCGGGCGCTTAACCGCCACCGCGCTCGTTCCGCCGCGTCACGGCACACCCACCCGCGAACGACGTACGTACCGACTCGACGGAGTACTGACATGACCTTGACCGCTGATCCCGCCGTCACCGTGATCACACCCAAGAAGCGAAAACGAGGACTGGCACGCGTGGGCAGCGTGCTGGCCTGGGCGATGTGCGGGCTGGTCGCCTTACTGGGAGTGGCGTTCTTCGCGCCGCCGGTGCCCATCGACCCCGTACAGGATGTGCTGGGCATGATGGCGCTGTTCGTGCCCTGGCTGACCGGCTTCCTGATGGTCTGCGTGCTCGGCGCCGTCCTGACCGTGGTGCTGGCCTGGCGCACCCGCCGACGCGTGTTGTCCAGTGCCGGCGCGGTGGCCGGCCTCCTGTCCGCCGGCATGGTGATCGTGCCGTGGGCGGCGGCCGCTCGTACCGGTGAGGTCTCCTGGTCGCAGTACTTCGCCTCGCCCCCGGTGGCGGCCACGACCATGACGGAGACCTACGCGCACGATCTCAAGATCGACGTGTACCGACCGGCCGGCCGCGCCGCCGGCGGGCCGGCCCTCCTGTACGTGCATGGCGGCTCGTGGAACTCCGGCACCCGGGCCGACAGCGCCCCATGGCTGCGTTGGATGGCCGACCAGGGCATCGCCGTGTTCTCCATCGACTACCGGCTGTCCCCGCCGCCGCGCTGGCAGGACGCCGTGGGAGATGCCAAGTGCGCGCTCGGCTGGATCCGCGCCAGGGCGGCCGAGTACGGCATCGCGCCGTCCAACGTCTCCATCGCCGGAGACTCCGCGGGCGGCCAGATCGCCCTCGTCGCCGCCTACACCGTCAACGACCAGCGCTTCCGGCCCTCGTGCGATGTCCCTGAGGCCCCGGTCAAGTCGGCCATGGGCTGGTACGCCCCCACCGACCTGCCCCGCCTCCTGGAGGAGACGGGTCTGCCGAGCGCGGCGACCGCCGCCACCCGCGACTACCTCGGCGGCGACCTCGCCACGCAGCACGACCGCTACGAGGCGTCCTCTGCGGTCACCCACGTCCGGACCGGACTGCCGCCGACCCTCCTCGTCCAGGGCGACCGCGATCACATGATCCCCGCCACACAGGCGGCCGATCTGGCCGCCCGACTCCAGGCTGCCGGCGTCCCGGCCACCGCCGTGACCATCCCCTGGGCCGAGCACAACTTCACCGGCCAATGGGGCAGCTGGGGGGCACAGATCATGCGTCCCCACGTCAGCCGCTTCCTCAAGGAGCACGCGATCCAGGGCTGACCCGGCGACAGCCACGTAACCGCCGCCCGGCCACGCGGGCCCCCTCCGGGCCGTCCGCGGGGGGACGGCCGCGACCGGAGGCGGTGCACGCCGACGCGTGGCCACGCTGACATCACTGGTCAGGGCCAGACGCCGGCCTCGCCCTGAACGCAAGAGGCCCCGACCGGCTGGACCCCCGGCCGGGCCCGGTCGCCCGTATGTCAGCGGCGGCGTCAGGGCGGCGACAGCCCGGTATCAGAGCGGCCGGCGATGGTGGATCTCGAAAGAACACAGCACAAGGAGCACATCATGCACACGTTCGACACCTCCGCCCCGATCACCGCCGTCCTCGACATCCCCGCCGGACGTGTCCAGGTCATCGCCGCCGACCGGGCCGACACCGTGGTCGAGGTCGGGCCCGCGAACGTCTCCAAGAGCCGCGATGT
>NZ_JBFAIA010000168.1:0-18187 GCF_040654455.1 Nonomuraea sp. NPDC050691 | reverse complement strand
CGCGTGGCGCCGGCCACGGGCAACGCCGCGCTGCGCGCGCTGTCGGTGCTGCGCTCGGCGGCGCGGACCCGGCCGTTCTGGCTGCTCGCGGGCGGCTTCGCCATCTGCGGCGCCAGCACGAACGGCCTGGTCGGCACCCATTTCATCCCCGCCGCGCACGACCACGGCATGGCCGAGCCGACCGCCGCGGGCCTGCTCGCCGTCGTCGGGATCTTCGACGTCGCCGGCACGATCGCCTCCGGGTGGCTGAGCGACCGGATCGACCCCCGGGTGCTGCTCGCCGTCTACTACGGGCTGCGCGGGCTGTCGCTCATGGTGCTGCCGAGCCTGTTCGCGGCGACCACCGAGCCCAGCATGCTGATCTTCATCGTGTTCTACGGCCTCGACTGGGTGGCCACCGTGCCGCCGACCGTGGCGCTGTGCCGGCAGGCGTACGGGGCCGACGGCGCGGTCGTGTTCGGCTGGGTGTTCGGCTCGCACCAGGTGGGTGCCGCCTTCGCCGCCGTGGCCGCCGGCCTGACCCGCGACCACCTCGGCGCCTACGACCTCGCGTGGTACGGCTCCGGCCTGCTGTGCCTGGCCGCCACCGGCATGTCGCTGGCCATCCGGCATGCTAGGGGGCGATGAACGACTCCGAACTGATGGTCCTGCCCCTCGTCGTCAGGATCGAGCGGGCCGCTCCCCCCGAGCGCACCGACGCCCTGGAGGCCGCGGCGATGGCCGTGCTGAGCGTGCTCGACGACCCGGGGGAGTGGACGGACGAGCTGCGCGCCTGGCAGTCCACGGGCAAGATCCGCAAGGTCGTGCGCCGGGCCCGGGGCGCCGAATGGCACCGGGCGTCGGCGCTGCCCGGCCGTACGGTCGAGCACCGCACGGCCGAGGTGCGCGTCCACCCTCCCGTGCCGCTCGACGCCTGGCCGCGCGACCTCGCGCGGCTCCAGGTGTCCGGCACCGAGCTGACCGACACCCACGAGCTCGGTCCGGCCGAGGCGCCCGTCCTGTGGGCCAACCCGAGCCTGTCCATGTCGGCGGGCAAGGCGATGGCGCAGGCCGGGCACGCCGCCCAGCTCGCCTGGTGGGCCAGCGACCGCGCCGAGCGCGACGCCTGGCGGGAGCGCGGCCTCACGGTCAGCGCGCGCACCGCCGCCCCGGACGACTTCGCCGCCCTCGTCGCCGCCGGGCTGCCCGTGGTCCGCGACGCCGGGTTCACCGAGATCGAGCCCGGGTCGTGCACGTTCGTCGCGGAGGCGCCGTGGCTGTACGGCCGGGTGTCTAGACCGTGAAGACGTCGGCCAGCACGCCGCCCGCCGGGGTGATCCGCGCGGGCGACGGGCTGTCGTAGACCACCATCAGCCGGCCGTCCCTCAGGACAGTGAGCCCCTCCGGGCGGTCGCAGGCCACCCCGTGCGGCAGCTCGGCGAGCGTCTCAAGCTCGTCCGCCGGCACCAGGTCGCCGGTGTGCCGCGCCCGCCAGCGCACCACCCGCACCGGCCCGTCGAGGCTCATGCTGGGGCCCGTGAGCAGCAGCAGGTCGCCGTCGTACGGGGCGATGTCACGCACCCCGAGGCCGCCGAGGTCGAGGAAGTGCTTGCGGACCGGACCGTCCAGGCGCAGCCGCCCGCCGCCCGCCTCCACCGGCCGGATCTCCAGCACCAGGGCCCAGCCGCGCAGCACCGGGCCGCGCAGGCCCAGGTACACCCGCTCGCCGTCGACCGCGACGCCCTCCACGTCGAAGCCGTTGTCCTTGCCCGGCAGCGCCAGGAACGGCGCCAGGTGCGGGTCGTCCGCGAGCCGGGCGGCGACGCCGTCCCGGCCCGACAGGACCGACCCGGGCAACGGGGCGTTCGTGACCGGGTCCAGCGGCAGCCTGGCCAGGATGAACCGGTTCTCCTCCCTGACCACCGTGGCCAGCCGGCGGGCCGCCTTGGCCGGGTCCGTGGACTTGACCCGCCGCCGCTTCAGGCTGTGCGAGCCGACGGCCCACAGGTGGCCGTCGGCCAGGGCCAGGCCCTCGATGTCGGCCTCGTCCTCGCGCCCGGCGGGCAACCGCACGTAGTCGTCCAGGAAGAACGTGCGCTGCCCCGCGTACCGCTCGCCGGTCCACACCAGGTGCTCGACGGTCGCGGTCTCGTCGCCGGCCACCCAGAGACCGGCCTCGTCCCGCAGGAGCGCCGACAGGTTGGTGTGCGTACGGGCCTCGCGCGAGGCCGGGTCGAATCGGAGCTCCACCTGTTCCACGGGGCCATGATTTCACTTCGGTCGCTTCGCAAGCGGAATGGCGGGATATGTCGTACGCTCCGCTCGTGCTCCAAGGGGATGATGGGACCAAGGGTTCTGACGGTTCCGATGTGACGACTGTGGCGCGCTCGGGCTCCCCTGCCTCCCCGCCCAAGCGCTCCCGCATCGGCGATCTGCGGATGCGGGACGTGTACCGGGGGCTCGCCGTGGTCGCCGCGGCGGCGGTCGTCGCCGCCGGGCTGGTCTTCGTGCTCCCGTCGACGCCGGACGAGGTCGCCGCGGGGCCGATCACCGCGCCACCGGCCCAGCCGTCCTCGTCCGGTGCCACTCCGCCCCAGGAGACGCCGGCCCCTACCCCGGAGATGACCTGTTCGGCGCAGGAGTGCTCGAGTCCGGTCCCCACGATGGTGGCCACTCTCGTGGCGACGTCCGTGGCCACGGACGGGCCGACCCCCGGTCCGAACGGCGTCGCCGCGACCGCTCCCGCCGCGACCGCTCCCGCCGCGACCGCTCCCGTCTCGACCACCCTCACGCCGTCGCCGCTCGCGGCCACCGGCCGGCCGCTCCCCACGCCCGGCACCACGCTGGCGCCCGGCTACACCGCCCTGGAGGCCCTGTACGCCGACGCCCGCCTCCCCCGGTTGCCCGCCAAGGCCCGCCGCGTCGCCCTCAAGGCCACCGCCGGCCGCACGGTCAAGGACCGGCGCTCCGGCCTGGCCGTGCCGCGGCTCGGCAAGCCCTGGAAGACGTACGGCCCGGCGCCGTTCACCACCCGGCAGGTGCTGCCCCCGACGCGCGGCACGCAGTCGCGCGGCATGTTCGTGACCTGCCCGCTGCCCATCGAGGCGCAGAAGGCGCCGCGCGACAGCGCCCTGCTGGCCGCCCGCTGGACGCTCAACCACCACCCCAAGGGCGCCACCGTCACCTGGCTCGCCTCCCAGCCGGTCAAGAAGGGCTGGATGCTGATGTACCGGGTGAAGTACGGCAAGCACAGCTCTCGTGCCGCCGTGGTCGTGGTCGACGGGGGAATGCGGAAGCCTGGTCTGGCGTTCGTGACAGTGCCTGACACGCAGCGGAAACGGTGGGCTGACGTGACCCGCGTCATTTCCGGAGTGCGTGTCCTAGGGTAGAAGGATCATGTAATGCGGCGATTTGGGGAGTGACGCCGTGGAACGCTCTGGAACGCCGCAGGCCCCGGAGAAGGGCAAGTCCAAGCCGCCGTGGCGGGCGGAGGGCCTGCCGGGCACGCCCGGCGGCAGGCCCAAGATCAATTGGTGGCGGTTCGCCGTCACCCTTTTCGTGGTGTACGCCGTGTTCTTCCTGGTGTCGTCGTTCTTCGACAACAGCCAGGTCGAGACGATCTCGTACACGCAGTTCACCCAGCAGGTGAGCGCGAAGAACGTCAAGGAGATCTACGCCACCGGCCTGTCCGTGGAGGGCGACCTCAAGAGCGCGGCCAAGGATCCCGACAGCGGCAACCAGGCCTACACCCAGTTCCGCACCGAGATCCCCGCCTTCGCCGACACCGACCAGCTCTCGCAGCAGCTCCAGAGCTCGGGCGTGGACATCAAGGCCGAGCCCATCAACGGCGGCCGCGGCTTCTTCCTCAACCTCCTGCTGTCGCTGCTGCCCGTGCTGCTGCTGGCCGGGCTGTGGATCTGGATCATGCGCAGGGGCGCCAGCATGATGGGCGGCGGCGGGCTCGGCGGGCTCGGCAAGTCCAAGGCCGCCAAGCCGGTCGAGGCCGGCCAGGTGCGGGTGACGTTCGACGACGTCGCGGGCATCGACGAGGTCGAGAACGAGCTCGTCGAGATCGTCGACTACCTCAAGGACCCCGGCAAGTACCGCAGGCTCGGCGCCAAGCTGCCCAAGGGCGTGCTGCTGGCCGGCCCTCCCGGCACGGGCAAGACCCTGCTGGCGCGGGCGGTGGCCGGCGAGGCCAAGGTGCCGTTCTTCTCCGCCAGCGCCTCCGAGTTCATCGAGATGATCGTCGGCGTGGGGGCCTCGCGCGTGCGCGACCTGTTCGAGGAGGCGCGCAAGGTCGCGCCGTCGATCGTGTTCATCGACGAGATCGACGCCATCGGACGCGCCCGCGGCGGCGCCGGCGGCATCGGCGGCCACGACGAGCGCGAGCAGACGCTCAACCAGATCCTCACCGAGATGGACGGCTTCTCCGGCGCCGAAGGCGTCATCGTCATCGGCGCCACCAACCGCCCCGAGGTCCTCGACCCGGCGCTGCTGCGGCCCGGCCGCTTCGACCGCACCGTCCAGGTGGGGCTGCCGGACGCCGCCGGCCGCATCGCCATCCTGGAGGTCCACACGCGCGGCGTGCCGCTTGACGGCTCGGTCGTCCTGGAGCGCATCGCCCGCACCACGCCCGGCATGACCGGCGCCGACCTCGCCAACCTCGTCAACGAGGCGGCCCTGCTCGCCGCCAAGCGCGGCAAGGAGAAGGTCAGCAGCGGCGACTTCGCCGACGCGCTGGAGAAGCTGCAGCTCGGCGCGGCGCGCAGCATCGTGATGCCGGAGGAGGAGCGCAACCGCACCGCCTACCACGAGGCCGGCCACGCCCTGCTCGGCATGCTCCAGCCCGGCGCCGACCCGGTGCGCAAGATCTCGATCATCCCGCGCGGGCGGGCGCTCGGTGTCACGCTGTCCACCCCCGACACCGACCGTTACGCCTACGACGAGCAGTACCTGCGCGGCCGCATCGTCGGCGCGCTCGGCGGGATGGCCGCCGAGCAGGTGGTCTTCGGCGTGGTCACCACCGGCGCGGAGAACGACCTGGAGCAGGTCACCATGATCGCGCGTGGCATGGTGGGCCGCTGGGGCATGTCGGAGAAGGTCGGCCCGCTGACCATCCTGCCCAACGACGGCCAGCAGCCCCAGGCCTCGCCCGCCACGCTCGCGATGGTCGACGAGGAGGCCCGGCGCATCGTGGACGAGTGCTACGAGCGGGCCCTCGACGTGCTGCGGGAGCACCGGGGCAAGCTCGACGGGATCGTCACGGCGCTGCTGGAGCACGAGACGCTCGACGAGGCCGACGCGTACGCGGCGGCGGGCCTGACGCGCGAGCCCCAGCCGGTCGAGAGCTAGCCTTTTCCGACATTTAGTAGAAAACGGACAGTAGTCGGATCCAGTCAGGGGAACGCCTCGGCAGAAGGAACGGGGGACTCTCATGACCCTGACCGATGAGATCCTCGACCGGCTCGGCGACCCCGGCCTGGAGCAGTTCGCCGGGATGCTCGGCACCTGCACGGCCACCACGCGCACCGTGCTCCAGGTGGTCACCGGCACCGTCGTCGGCGGCCTGGCCCGCAACACCGACGACCCCGACGGCGCCGAGGCGCTGCGGGGCGCGCTGGAGGACCACGTGGACGCCGATCCCTTCAACGGCGACGTCGCGTCCCTCACGCGTGACGGGCAGAGCATCCTCGGGCACGTGCTCGGCGCCCAGGGCACCGAGCAGGCCGCCGCCGAGCTGTCCCGCCTCGCGGGGGCCGACCCGGCGGCCCTCATGAAGATCCTTCCGCTCGTCGCGCCCATGGTCATGTCGGTGCTGGCCTGTCACGCCGCCGAACACGACATGGACGCCCGGGACGTCGCCGACGTCCTGCACCGCGAGCAGGCCGCGCTGCCGCTGCGCCTGACCGACTTCGTCGAGTCCCTGCTCGACGGCGTGTACGGCCCGCCGGCCCCGCTCCGCGCCCGCACCAGGCCCCGGCCGCAGGTGGATTGGTGACCGGTAAGCTGGGACGGTGATCGTTCTGGCCTCACAATCTCCCGCCCGCCTGGCCCTTCTCCGCAGCGCCGGGCTCGACCCCAAGGTCATCGTCAGCGGGGTGGACGAGGAGGCGTACTCCGCCCACTCGCCCGCCGCCCTCGCCCTCGAACTGGCCAAGGCCAAGGCGGCGGCCGTGGCGGGCGGGCTCGACGAAGGGCTGGTCATCGGCTGCGACTCGATCCTGGAGCTCGACGGCAGGCCGTACGGCAAGCCCGCCTCCGAGGAGGAGGTCGTGGAGCGCTGGCGCGTGCTGCGCGGCCGGACGGGCCGCCTGGTCACGGGCCACTGCGTCATCGACGTGGCCGCCGGCCGGCAGGTCGCCGAGGTGGCCACGACCGTCATCCGCTTCGGCCAGCCCGGCGACGAGGAGATCGCCGCCTACGCCGCCACGGGCGAGCCGCTCGGCCTGGCCGGCGCGTTCAGCATCGAGGGGCGGGGCGGCTGGTTCGTCGACAGCATCGAGGGCGACCACGGCAACGTGCTCGGCATCTCGCTGCCGCTGATCCGGCGGCTGCTCGACGACCTGGGCTACGCGGTGACGTCGTTCTGGCGCTAGCCTGCCGGGCATGCGATCAGTGCGCGACTTCCTGGCGGGCGTGGGCTTCTTCTTCCAGGGAGCGGGGTGGGTCGCCCGGCACGGCCGGTGGTGGTTGTTCGGGCTGATCCCCGCGTTCATCGCCTTCGCCATCTACGTGGCCGGGCTCGTCTACCTGGGCACCAACGCCTCCGGGCTGGCCGAGTCGCTGACGCCGTTCGCCAACACGTGGGCGTGGCGCGACGCGTTCCGGGTGATGGTGCAGGTGATGCTCTTCCTGGGCGGTCTCGCCCTCGCGGTGATCACGTTCACCGCCGTGACGCTGGCGATCGGCGAGCCGTTCTACGAGAAGCTCTCGGCGGCCGTGGACGAGGTGCCGGGCGAGGCGGACGAGCCGTGGTGGCGCACGATCCCGCGCTCCCTCAGGGACAGCCTGGTGACGCTGGGCTGGGTGATGGTGTTCAGCGTGCCGCTGTTCTTCCTCGGGTTCATCCCGGTGGTGGGGCAGACGGTGGTGCCGGTGCTGGGGGCGGCGGTGTCGGGCTTCTTCCTGTCAGCCGAGCTGACGACGCTGGCGCTGGAGCGGCGCGGGTACGCCCGCAGGCAACGCTTCGCGCTGCTGCGCGGCCGCAAGGGGCTGTCGCTGGGGTTCGGGGTGTCGGTGTTCGTCCTGTTCCTGGTGCCGTTCGTGGCGGTGGTGGCGATGCCGGCGGCGGTGGCGGGGGCGGCTCTGCTGGTACGCGCGGAACTCGCGGACGGCGCGCCCGCGCCTGCGACGCCCAGGTCGTAGTCACTCGCCCTCGCCTGTGGGGACGCTGCCGCATGGAGCGCGTCGGCTGGCCTCGTCGCCGTCTCTCGAGACCTCGCAGACGAGAACCACAGCGGCCTTGGGGCTCGCGAGCCCGCCCCTGGGGGAGATGCCGCAGCCCAGAGCTGCCGAGACGGCTCGGGACGCGTGGCAAGAGTTCCCCAGCCCAGGAGGCGTCGCGAGCCGGCTGGGCGGGGCCTCCGAGGGGCGACCACGATGCCCTCGATGCCCGAACCACAGCCTTGGGACTCCGAGGCGGTTCTCGCCTGAGAGGAGAGCCACAGCCTTGGGGCTCCGAGGCGGTTCTGGACGCCTGAGAGTGGAGGGGCTCCGAGGCGATTCGGTTGGACGCCTGAAACGAGACCGAGACCCCCAGCCGAGCCTGAAACGGCGAACTCGCGTGCCATCCCGCACCAGGGCCGGACCGTTATCCACAGCAGCCACCCCCACTGCCGCCCCCATCCCCAGAAAACCGTTCGGCCGGTCGCCGGGACACCCCCCTCCGGCACTCTCTCCGCCATGACGACCAACACCTCCGAGCCCGCCCTCACCCTGGCCGGCCCCGCCGACGTCCTCGCCGCCGTGCCGTACCTCGTGGGCTTCCACCCGGCCGACAGCCTCATCGTGGTCGGCCTCGCCCAGGGTCAGGTCAAGGTGGCCGTCCGCTGGAACCTCCCGTTCCCGTCCGGCACGCTGGCCCCGCTCAGACACCTGTGGGAGCGGGAGGGCGTCGACCGGGTCATCGTCGTCGGCTACGGCCCCGGGGGGCAGGTCACTCCGGCCGTCGACGAGGCCAGATCGCTGGCGGCCGAGGCCGGGGTGGCGGTGGACGAGGCGCTCCGGGCCCACGAGGGGCGCTACTGGTCGTACGTGTGCGACCTGCCGCAGTGCTGCCCTCCCCAGGGCATGCCGTACGACCCGAGCACCAGCCGTGTCGCGGCCGAGGCGACGGTGCGTGGCCTGGTGGCCCTGCCCGACCGCCGTTCCCTCGAACGCACCATCGCGCCGGCCACCGGCCCCGTCCGCCTGGCGATGCGGCGGGCGACGGCCGACGCCGTGGCGGAGGCGCGGGCCGGGCTCGCGGCGTGCGGCGACGCGGACGCCTTCGCATCCGCGTTCGTCTCCGCCGGCCTGACGAGGGTCCACACGGCCCTGACCGCGCACGCCGCCGGGGACCGCGTCGACGACGCCACGGCGGCCCGGCTCGGGCTCGACCTGACCCTCATCCGCGTACGCGACGAGGCCTGGACCCTCACCGACCCCACCCACCTGGGGCTGTGGAAAGACCTGACCCGCAGACTGGAGCCCCGCTTCGTCCCGCCCGCCGCGTCGCTGTTCGCGATGGCCTGCTGGCGCGGGGGCGACAGCACCCTGGCCACGATCGCCCTGGAACGGGCCCTCACCATCGACCCGGCCTACTCCATGGCCAACCTGCTCATGCACGCCCTGCAGTGCCTGCTCTCCCCGGACATGCTGAGCGGACGCCTCCCCACACCGGCCGAGCTCGACACCGCCATGGGCCCCGCCCACGCCGCCTGGCTCCTCCCGTTGCTGTCCACCCTGGACGAGGACGACCACCCCTCAGCCACTTTCGAGGAAGACCACCCGCCCGCCTTCGAGGAAGACCACCCGCCCGCCTTCGAGGAAGACCGTCCGCCGGCCGGCCGACAGAAGCGCCACGACCGGGCCGTCACGGAGGATCGAGGCCGCTCCGCCCTGGGGGAGCGGGACCGCCTGCCGTCCGCGCTGGGGGAGCGGGACCGCCTGCCAGCCGCCTCGGAGGAGCGGGCCCATCCCCAGTCCACCGGAGAGCGCCAGAGACAGCCCCAAGCCGCCGCGCAGAAGGACCGCGCTCAGGCCGCCTGACCACGGTCCACCCGACAGTGTCCCGTCACGGGCGAACAGAGGTCCGCGACACGCGATACGACGGCCTCACCCGCCCTTGCGTGGGAGATGACGAGCAGCAAGAGACGCCGGACCAGGAGCGGTCAGACGCATGATGACGAGCAGCAAGAGACGCACGACCAGGAGCGGCCAGGCCCAGGATGACGAGCAGCAAGACGCGGCGCTGGCCGATCCGAGAACGCCTGGACTATCTGCACCGCCTGCCCGGGGCGGACGATCCGCCTTGGCCGGGAAGCGTCACGCATCCTGCCGGCCCGATGCGCGCCGGCCATCAGGTCGCGACCACGCGCAGTGCGCCGGGGTGGCGGCCGGTGAGCTGGTCGAGGGCGGCCGACGAGGCTTCGTCTGCGGGGAGGTAGACGACCAGGCGCTGTTCGTCCGCGTCGGAGAGCTCCATGGTTTCGAAGGCCAAGCGGAGCTCGCCGGCCTCCGGGTGGTCCCATCGCTCGACACCAGTACGGCGGGGCAGCGTGGAGCGGGCCCGCATGCGATCTGTGAACAGTGCACCGGCGGTGAGGGCGAGTTCGTCGGTGAACTCGGCGATGAGCGGGTCCGCCCGGGAAGACTCGATCTTGAGTAGGGCGACATGCTGGTCGGCGACCCGCTCCCACTCGGGGAAGGCGGTCCGGGATCTGGTGTCGGTGAAGATGTACCGGGTCAGATGGGGATCTTCGGCGTCCAGCAGTCCGAGGGGGCCGGCGAGCCGCTCGTAGCCGGTGGTGACGGCGAGAACGTCGCTGAGCCGATTGAGGACGAGAGCCGGAGCAGGTTCGAGCCGGTCCAACAGCGCCCGGACCGGTCTCAGACGGGGTGCCTCAGGCGGAGTGCCTCAGGCGGGGTGCCTCAGACGGCCGGTACCAGGGACTTCTCGTAGCAGCGGGTCAGCGGCGCGTCCACATACTTCCCGTACGCCTCCGTCAGCCCGTAGCCACTGCTCTCGTACAGCGAGATGGCCTCGGGCTGCAACACCCCCGTGGCGAGGCGCAGGCGCCGGTACCCCAGCTCACGGGCCAGCTCCTCCAACGCGGCGAGCAGTGTCCGGGCGACCCCGCGTCCACGGTGCTCCGGCGCCACGTACATGCGCTTGAGCTCACCCGTGTCCTCAAGGAGAGGCTGCACACACCCGCACCCGACCGCACGATCCTCGACTGTGGCGACGAGAAACCTGGCGTCCGGGGCGACCTGGGAGCGGCCCTCGGGCCCGTACCGGTCCACCAGCTCCTGGAACGCCGCGTCGAGCAGCTTCGCCAGCTCGCCGTCAGCGGGGAGCCGTTCCTGGATCAACATGCCGATATGGTACGGAACCCGTCACCATCCCGCAGAATTCGCAGCGGGCACAAAATGCCGAAAGGGACGAACTGAAGGGAAAGAAGGGGCATCATGCGTATCCGGTTCAGTGCCTTCGGCACCTTTGCGAGCCGACGAGCCGGGCGTGCCGGCCCAGAAGTACGGCGGGGCAAGCGTGTCAGACCCCGTCCTGCTCACGACGGCGCCGCTCGTTGTAGGCCCGCATGCGTGGCGGATAGCCGGTGAGCTGGACGTCGTACACCGGGAGCGCGAGATCCCGGGCCACCTTGTGGATGACCGCCGGAGAGCCGACCCGGCGGCGGGTCCACTCGCCGTCGTCGGCCACCGCGACGGCCGTGGTGTCCGTGGCGAACGTCTCGGGCTCGACATAGAACTCGACGCCACGCCGCGACCGGGCGAAGGCGATGAGCGCCTCGATGTCGGCGTCCGTCGCCTCGCGGTCGAACTTCGCGACCCTGGAACCGCGCAGCCGCCGGATGCCATAGCGGTCTCGCCATCTCATGGATCCTTTTTATACCGTCAAAGCGACCGGCGCGTCGGGGCCGATCTAGGGGACACATCCGGGATTTTCCTGATGGCCACCAAATCCGGCACGAAGCAGTATTGGCAGTGACAGCTCGATCCAAAGGAGAGGCATGGTCGCCATGGCTGGGGTACCCACACCCCCGGGCCCGGGACAGGTGCCACCGGCACACCTGCGCGTCACCCACCAGGACCGTGAGCACGTCGTCGAGCACGTGAAGACGGCCTACGCGGAGGGGCGTTTCGACAAGTTAGAGTTCGACGAGCGCCTGGAGCGCGCGATGACCGCGCGTACGCACGGCGACCTGATGCCCATCATGACGGAGCTGTACGGCTCGCATGCCGTGCCCCTGGTGCGGCCCATGCCGGCGCCGGTGCGCCCGCAGGCGCCGACGGACGGCGCCGAACGCCTCGGCGCCTCAGCCGCCCACCTGCTCGCGGTGTTCGGCTTTCCCGTCGTCGGGCCGCTCCTGCTCATGCTCACCGCAGGCAAGACGTCCCCGTACATCCGCAGCCACGCGGTGGAGGCGCTGAACTTCCAGCTCACCCTGATCGGGGCGACGATCCTGCTGCCGCTGACGTTCGTCGGCATCGTCCTCGTACCGGTGATCTGGGTGGCCGGGTTCGTCCTCTCGATCGTGGGCGGCATCTCGGCCCTGTCGCATGGCGCGTTCCGCTACCCGCTGACGCTGCGGATGGTGAAGTAGCCGGCGCCGGGGGGGTGGCGCGGGAGGAAGCCTGCCGCGCGCGGCGCGCCGGAGGGGTCAGCGGGCCAGGACCTCGTACTTGACCCGCATCACGCCCGCCCCGACGTTGCCGATGGCGGCGAAGGCGGCGCGGGACAGGTCGAGGCAGCGGCCGCCCACGTACGGGCCGCGGTCGTTGATGCGCACCGTGACCGAGTCGCCGTTGCGGAGGTTCGTGACGCGGACGCGGCTGCCCAGGGGGAGCGTCTTGTGGGCGGCGGTCATCGCCGACGGGTTGAACCGCTCGCCGCTGGCCGTCATCTGACCCTCGGCGTAGTAGGAGGCCCCGCACGTGCCCGAGGCCACGACCTTCTTCTTGGACGTGTGCTTGGCGGCCGTCACCGTCTTGGCCTTGACGGGCTTGGTCTTGACGGTCCTGGCCTTGGCCTCGGCGACGGGCGCCGCGGCGGTCTTCGGCTTCGCGGGAGTCTCGGGCTTGGCGGGAGCCGGCGGCTTGGCCGCGGACGTACGCGGGGATTCCGAGGTGGGCGGCGCCGTGGTGGCCGACGCGGACGGCCGCGTCGCGTCCGGGACGGGAGCGGCCGCGGCACGAGACGCCGAGGTCGGAGTGGCCGGTGTGGGGGCGGCCGGGGTGGCCGTCGCCGTGGCGGGGGAGGGGTCCGAGGCGAGGGCCACGGTGGTGGTCGGCTCGTCGTCGGAGACGGCCCAGGCGGTGGTGGACGCGACGGCCAGGAGGGCGGCACCGGCGGCCACGGTGGTCCAGCGGCGCCTTCCGGGAGCCGTCAGCCGGCTCAGGGGGCGCTCGGAGTGAGGCTTCTGGGAGTGCTGACCCAAGGGGAACCACGGTCCTAGGTAGGGGACAGGACAGGGAAGGGCCAGACGGGGGGATGGGGTGAGGGGGCACGCGTCGGCCGATCCCGCGGGCAGGGCGGTGCACCCCGCGGCGTGGACGAAGATATGCGACCAAAGGCAGGTAAAGGCAAGTTAATGCGACGCTGAGTGATATATCCCACTCCGCGGTCAAGATTGCTGTTAAGTGCTGATCATGGGCGTATCTGCAGTTCGAGCGCTTTTTGATCTCTTCTTTGGGTTGCTGTCTTCTTCCTGCCCTCTTGATCCTTTACTTTCGCGGCTATGGCACGGTCTGGTGATGATCCGCGGGGCAGCCCGGGTGCTGATCGGCGACCGGACCGCGGGGGCGATGAAGTGACGTCGCCGGCCGATCTACCGAACCGATTTCATGACCCTCCACGTCATTTCCTCCATTACCTTCCGCGTCATTGCCGCGGTGTCCGCGCGGGCGCCATCGTCGATCACGCGGGCGGTCGGCCGAAGCGTCCGGGAGACCAGCAGCACCTGCACGCCACCGCCGGAGTCGTCCGGAAATTTCCGGATACGGTGCAACCGCCCGCCCCGCTCGGCGCATCAGGTGGGCGTGAAAGCAATCCCCCCGGGACAGCCCTGGGAGTCCGATGAGCCCCGATGACGAGTACACCGCCTACGTGAGCGGGCGCCTGCCGTGGTTACGCCGCGTGGCGTACCTGCTGTGCCAGGACTGGCATCGGGCCGACGACCTGGTGCAGACCGCCATCACGCGGCTGTACGTCAAGTGGCGGCGGGCGCGCGCCGCCGACGACCTCGACGCGTACGTCCGCGTGATCCTCGTCCGCGTCTTCCTCGCCGAGCAGCGGGGCGGCTGGTTCTCGCGCGTACGGGTCACCCACGCGCCGCCCGCCGCCCCCGCGAAGAACAACGGCGGCGACCGCGACCTCGCCCTGGACCTGCGCCGGGCGCTGTCGGCCGTGCCGTCGCGCCAGCGGGCCACGCTGGTGCTGCGCTTCCACTGCGACCTGAGCGTCGAGCAGACCGCTCACGTGCTGGGATGCAGCACCGGAACCGTCAAGAGCCAGACCGCCCGCGGCCTGGCCGCCCTGCGCGCGGAGCTCGGGCCGTCCTACTCCTACGTGCCGTACCCGCACCTGACGCACACGGAAGAGCGCTGATGGACACCAAGGACCTGTTCGACACGCTGGCGGCCGAGGAGCAGCCGCCGACGACCGTGGACGTGCGCCGTGCCGTCGCCTCCGGGCGGGCGGCGCGCAGGCGCCGCCGGACCGCCCTCGCCGGGGGCGCGCTGGCGGTGTGCCTCGCGGGCACGTTCACCTGGTACGGCCTGGAGGGCCAGGTCGGGAACGACCGGACGGCCACGGTCGTCCGCGAGACGCCGGACGGAGCCGTGCTGCCCGCCTCAGGCGTGGGCCCCCTGAGCCACGCCTACTACGACTGGTGCGGGGAGAAATGGCATCCCGGGCAGGGGGCGTCCTTCGCCGACCGGGACTGCGTGCAGTGGCACGTGGTGACCCGCACAGGGGAGACGTACCGGATGCCGGAGGCGGCGAGCGTCTACCTCGACCAGACCGAGGCGAACTACATGAACACCGCCGCCCCCCTGGAGATCACCCCGGACGGCCGCCGGATCGCGTACTACAGCGCTGAGGAGGAGAGGTTCGCCGTCCGGGATCTGGCGAGCGGGCGGATCTGGCTGACCCCGCGCACCTTCCCGGAGGAGGAGATGGTGAAGAGCGCGTCGTTGATCAAACTCTCGCCCGAAGGCCGCTACCTCACCCTGAACGGCCGGCTGCGGGCCGTCGTCGACATGGAGACCGGGAAGGTCACCGACGTGCCTCAAGGCTGGCAGCCGATGAGCGTGGCCCGCGGCGGCACCCGGGTGATCGTCACGGACGACATGTCGCGGTACGGGCTGCTGGAGGGCGGCCGGGTGCGGCCCTTCACCACCCCGGAGGAGAGCTCGCTGAGCCACCTGGCCCCCGACGGGCGCACCGTGGCCTATATGGACGGTCACGTGTCGTCCGCGGACGGCACCCGCCAGACACGGCTCGACGACACGATCGTCACCGTGGACGCCACGACCGGCAAGGTGCTGCGAAGGGTCAAGTTCCGCGACGCGCCCGAGGGCTTCAGGCCGTGGCGGATCGGGTCCTGGCATGGGTCCGCCGAAGTGCTCGTCACCGCCGTGGTCACCGACAGACCCCAGTGGGAGAGGAAACCCACGCAGCCGGCCAGGATAGGGGAGACCGCCTACGCGATCGACGTCACCACCGGCAAGGTGCGCAAGGTCGGCACCTACACCTTCCGCGGCTGGTCCGGCGCCGTGGCCATCCCCGGCATGTGAAGGCTGCCGGCATCGGCATCTTCGGCACGCCGGGGCCGAGCGTGCCGGGTTCCGGGCGTGCCGGGTTCTGGGCGTGCCGGGTTCGTGGCGTGCCGGGTTCCGGGCGTGCCGGGTCCCGAGCGTGCCGAGTCCCGAGTATGGCGGGTCCCGAGCGTGCCGGGTCGCGAGGCGTGTCGGAGGGCCGGGCGCGCCGGCGTCTACAGCATGAGGGAGCGGACCGTCTCCACCGTGTCGGCGTCCTGCGCCCGCTTGTCGGGGCGGTAGCGCAGGACGCGGGCGAAGCGCAGCGCCATGCCGCCCGGGTAGCGGGGCGAGCGCTGCACCCCGTCGAAGGCGATCTCCACCACCAGCTCCGGGCGCAGCGTCACCGTCCACGCGTCGGTCGGCCCCTCGGCCAGCTCCAGGAACCGCTCCGTCTGCCAGGCCAGCAGCTCGTCGGTCAGCCCCTTGAACGTCTTGCCGAGCATCACGAACCCGCCCTCCGGGTCACGGGCGCCCAGGTGCAGGTTGGACAGCTTGCCCTGGCGCCGCCCGTGCCCCCACTCGGCGGCGAGGACGACGAGGTCGAGCGTGTGGCGCGGCTTCACCTTCACCCATCCCGCGCCGCGGCGGCCCGCGGCGTAGGCGGAGGTCAGCGACTTGACGACCAGGCCCTCGTGCCCGGCTCTGACCACGTCGGCGAAGAACCGCTCCGCCTCGGCCACGTCGGCCGTGACCAGCCGGGGCGTCAGCAGCTCCGGCGGGACCGTGCGGCTCAGCGCCTCCTGTCTGCGTTCGTACGGCAGGTCGAGGAGGTCGTCGCCGCCGACCCGCAGCGCGTCGAAGAAGAACACGCTGAGCGGTGTCTGCTCGCGCAGGCGCGCCACGTCGAGCTTGCTCGTGGCGCGGCTCGCCGTCACCTGGAACGGGTGCGGCCGCCCGTCGGGACGCAGCGCGATCACCTCGCCGTCGAGCACCACGTCGTCCACCGGGAGGGCCAGCACGGCCTCGACCAGCTCGGGAACCTGCGCGGTGATGTCGTCGAGCGTGCGGGTGAAGATCCTGACCTCACCGTCGGAGCGGTGGGCCTGCACGCGCACGCCGTCGAGCTTCCACTCCAGGGCGGCGGGCGCGCCCGCCTTGGCCAGGGCGGCGGCGACGTTGGGGGCGCTGCCGGCCAGCATGGGCGACACCGCCCGCCCCACCTCCAGCCGGAACCCCCGCAGCGCGTCCACACCGCCCGCGAGCGCCGCCGCGCCCACGGCGGGCAGCGAGCCGCGCAGCGTCAGCGCCCGCCGCACGTCGGCCGACGGGGCGCCGGACGCCTTGGCCACCGCCTCGATCATCACGCCGTCGAGGGCGCCCTGCCGCAGCTCGCCGCTGAGCAGCCGCAGCATGAACGCCTGCTCCTGGCTCGTCAGCCCCGCGAACAGCTCGTCGACCAGCCCCTTGCGCGCGGCCTGAGAGCCCTGACCGGACACGGCCTTGATCGCGCTCAGCCGCGTGTCGACGCCGGCCAGCGTGGCCGTGGCGGCGAGCTTGGGCTGCGGCAGGTCCTGGAGTGTGCGCCAGCCCACTCCGATCTGGCGTTGAGGCAGCTCACCGGACAGATAGGAGATCGCGGTCTCCGCCTCTCCGGGGCCCACCCTGCCGAGCAGCTCGGCCAGATGGCCGATCTTGCCCAGGCGGGCCGATGTCCGCGTCACCGCCTCCGAGACCCGCACCACGTCGATCAGTAGCACAACGCCTATGGTGCCTCACGACACCGACATTTCCCCACCTCGGGGTGCCGCCGATTCACCCGTCCCGGGGGCGCTTCGAACGGGCAAGTGGCAACGGGCAACAGGCACGGACAACGGACGACAGCGGCGGCCGGGCCCCCGCTGGGGAGGCCCGGCCGTGCCGGATGCCGTGACGGCTACCGCACGCCCAGGAGGTCCACCACGAAGATGAGCGTCTCTCCCGGCTTGATGCGGCTGCCGGCGCCGGCGTTGCCGTAACCCAGGTGCGGCGGGATGACCAGCTTGCGCCGGCCGCCGACCTTCATGCCCGCGACGCCGCGGTCCCAGCCGGCGATGACCCGGCCGGCGCCCAGCGGGAACTCGAACGCCTGGCCGCGGTTCCACGACGCGTCGAACTCCTCACCGGTCGAGAAGGCGACGCCCACGTAGTGGACGCTGACGTTCTGGCCGGGCTTGGCCTCGGGGCCGTCCCCCTCGACGATGTCGACGATCTCCAGGTCGGCGGGCGGCTGGCCCTCCGGGAAGTCGATTTCCGGCTTATCGAGTGCCACGAAGTGCTCCTGATAGACGATTGCTGATGCTGGTGTTGACCTTGTGAACGGGCAACCCGACGACTCTATGCGCTCGGGATATCGTCATCGTCCATGGCCGCCCTTACACCTGATGGGATCCTGCTCACCGGGCGCGTCGCCGTGGTCACCGGCGGGGCGCGCGGGCTGGGCCGCGCGATCGCCCGGGCGTTCGCGGCGTTCGGCGCGGAGGTGGCGGTGTGCGACCGCCTCACGCCGCCGGACGGCGACCTCACGATGACGCTGGACGTACGGGACCCGGTGTCGGTGGAGGTGTTCGCCGGGGCCGTGCGGGAGCGGTGGGGGCGGGTGGACGTGCTGGTCAACAACGCGGGCGGTACCTTCCACGCCCCGTTCCTGGGCACGTCCGAACGCGGCGAGCGCACGCTCGTCGAGGAGAACTTCACCCAGGTCACCGGCATGATCAGGCGATTCCTGCCGATGATGGGCGAGGGCTCCTCGATCATCAACGTGACGTCCAGCGAGGCGCACCAGGCGGCGCCGGGGTTCGCGATCTACGCGGCGATGAAGGCGGCGGTGGAGAGCCTGACCCGCTCGCTCGCGCTGGAGCTCGCGCCCCGCGGGGTCCGCGTCAACGCGATCGCCCCCGACGCCCTGCCCACCGAGGGCGAGCTGGCCATGCGCGAGATCGTGCGCGCCGCCGGCGCCGGTCTGGGTGCGGGGGAGGAGCCTGCCTGTGCGGCGGACGAGCCCGCCCGTGCGTCGGACGGGCCCGCCGACGTGGCGGAAACCGCCGTCGGCGCCGGTCGCGGGGCGGGGCGCCGGCCCGGAGGTGAGGAGATGCCGCCCTTCGAGCCCGTGCGGCTGCCCCCGCTCGGCCGGCTCGGCGAGCCCGCCGACGCGGCGGCGGCCGCGGTGTTCCTGGCCGGCGACCTG
>NZ_JBFAIA010000167.1:0-18297 GCF_040654455.1 Nonomuraea sp. NPDC050691 | reverse complement strand
CGCGTGCGGGCGCTGCTCCGGCTCGGCCGCGCGGCGGAGGCCCGTCGGTCGGCCGAAGCGCTGGCGCGCCACCCCGACCCCGGCCGCCGGCTGGAGCTCGTGGGAGCGTGCGAGAGCGAGCACCGTCTCGACCTGGCGCGGATGTACTGCGAGCGGATCCTGGAGGAGTTCCCCTGGCACGCGGGCGCCCTGGAGCGGTATGTGGACGTCCTGGCGGGTCTGGGCGAACGGAGGGCGGCGCGGGCCGCCGCGAGGCGCGCCGTCCGGCTCCGCCCCGAGGACGGGACCCTGTTCGTCCTCCTGCTCGTCGGCCACCGGCGGCCGGAGGGATGGCTGAGGTGGAGGGCGCTGCGCGTGACCGCCCGGGCGCTGCGAGCCGACCCGGACAGCCCCGGCCTCCGGGCCGCACGTCTCGAGGCGTTGCGCGACGCGGGCCACCTGCGGCGCGCCGAGGCCGCCGCCCGTGCCATGACCGACCGGCATCCGGACGCGTACCTCCACCTGTGCGCCGTCGCCGCCGATCACGCCGACCGGGGTGCCCGCGGCCACGCGCTGCGCATCCTCGACGGGATCCCGTCGCGGCGCGACACCGACCTGCGCCGCGCCGAGATCCTCCTCAAGCTGGATCGGCCCGCCGAGGCGGCCCGGGCGGTGGCGGTCCTGGCCGAGTCCGGCAGGCGTGACCCGGCCACCCTGCGAGCTCTGGGCGAGCTGTTCTACTTCTCGGAGCACGAGGACCACGCGCTGCCGTACCTGGACGAGGCCCTGCGGATCGTGCCGCACTGGCCCGCACCCCACGCCATCAAGATCGACTGCCTGCGGTACCTGTACTGGTACACCGACGCGGAGCGGGCCGCCCGCCACGCCCTGACGCTGCTGCCGGAGGAGATCGACCTGTGGACGCGCCTGGTCAAGGTGTGCGGACGCGGTCAGGAGGCGGCGGTGGTGGAGGAGGCGCTGGCCGCCATTCCCGGGGGACGGCATGGCGAGGCACTGGCCGCGCTGGCGGAGACCCTGGACAGCGTCGGCGAGTACGAGGAGGCCGTCCGCTGCCGGGACCGCGCGATCGCGGTCGAGCCGCGCGACGACCTCATCGAGGCGCAGGCGAAGGCGCTGCGCGACCTGGGCCGGTACGCCGCCGCCCGGCGTCTGCTGCGCACGCACCCGCGGCCCTCGCGCGAGGTGCGCCGGGCCATGCGGGAGCTGAACACCGAGCTGGGCCTGCACGCGATGGCCACGGCCGCATACGACGATCACGAGCCGCTCGACCGTGCCGAACGGTCCCGGCGGCGGCGCAGCCGGTGGCTCAGCGGCGGCCCCAGCGCCACGATCCGCAAGGCCAGACGGAGCCGGGAGTCGGCGCTGCTGTGGCGCTGGGAGAACTGGTGCTACAACCTGGCGCAACTGGACTCGCTCGACGGGGTGACCGAGCGGGAGGCGGACGCGGCGCGGGCCGCGAACGAGGCGTACCTGCTGGACTGGGCCCGGCACGACCAGTTCTTCGGCCTCCTGCGGCCCGTCGCCGCGGTGCTGGGCCCCGCGGCGCTGGCGGGCGCGGCGTGGGCGGCGGCCCGGCTCCGCCCGTGGGAGTTCGGGGTGCCGGCGGCCTGGTGCGTCACGCTGGCGGCCCTGCTCCTGCCGGTCGTCATGCGAGACGCGTCGCCGGTCCACCGGCTGTGGCCGGTCCGCGGCGCGACGTGGCGGCGCTGGACCGTGCTCAACGGCGTCCTCGCCGGAGCCGGGGCGCTCGCGTTGTGGCGGGACGCGCCCGTGCTGGGGCTGGCCGTGCTCTCGCTGGTCGCGGTGCTGGTGGTGCGCGCCGCGTGCGTCCAGGGCGTCCGAATCGCCAGTGACGTCCGCTTCCGGCTGCTGCGCCGCCGGCACGCGCGGGCGAGCCTGCTCAACGACCTGCTGGAGCTGATGCTCTGGGTGGGGAACCGGCAGGCGCAGTACACGGTGTCGGACCGCTCGTTGTGGGCGTACTGGCTGGAACGGGCCGCGAGCGCCCTGGCCGACGACCTGCCCCGGCAGCTCAGGGCCGAGGATCCCGTCATGCAGGAGTGGGTGCGGCGCAACGCCCAGGACGCCGCCTGCGCGTTGCGCCGTCTCAAACGGCAGGCGCTCTCACCTGCTCCGGGCTCGGCCGACCACCTGTCGGCCGAACTGCGGCGCGCGGCGGCGGCCGTCGCGAGCGGGTGTTTCGCCCGGCTACGCCTGGTGCGCGAGCCCGAGCGGCCCCGGCCCGGCTGGCGCACCTACGTGCAGGCCGTCGCGCGGGGCCTCGCCGTCACAGGCCTGCCGATCCTCGCCGTCGTCGCCTCCCGGCCCCTCCTCGGTCTGGGCGAGGACGCCTACCGGACGGCCCTGCTGGTCAGCGGGGGGTGGGCGGCGCTGTACCTGCTGCTCGTCCTGGACCCGGGACTGCGGGAGAAGATCGACACCGCCCGCGGCCTGCTGACCGCCTCAGGGGCGCCCGGCAAACCCGACGATCCGCGCCCCGACCGCCAGCCGTAGCCGGACGCCGTCACACGGTCCGGCTCTCCGGCGGGAAGCCCGTCCAGCGCAGGCCCACGGGCAGGTGCTCCATGTCGTTGAAGCACATGACGGAGGGGGCCCGGCCGGGCGCGTACCGGATGACCGTCAGGGCGGCGTTGGCGTGGTTGACGCCCAGCCAGCGCCACTCCGGGGCGTACAGGGCGGCGCGGACCAGCCAGCCGATCAGGAAGTTGTGCGTGACGACCAGCTCGTGGCGCGGTTCTCCGCCCTCCGCGCAGCCCGTGAACCGCTCCAGCGCCTCCTTCGCCAGCGTGGCGCCGCGCTCGCGCTCGTCCGCGGGGATCTCCCCGAGGAAGCCGAGGAAGTGATCGGCCGCCTCCACCGGCAGTTCCTCTCTGCGCGGGACGTACGGCACGTAGTCCCCGGCGGCCTCCGCGACCCGCACCGGCACGTCCCCCAGCTGCCCGGCGATCAGCTCGGCGGTCAGCGCGGCCCGGGGCAGCGGGCCGTGGTGGACCGCCGCGAGCGGGACGTCCCGAAGCCGCCCGCCCAGCAGGACGGCCTGACGCCTCCCGCTGTCCGTCAGCGTGCTCTCGTCGGGAGATGCCTCGCCGTGACGGGTGAGGTACAGATATCGGGGGGCTTTGTCGTTCATGTCCCGAAATCGTATGTCCTGGCGGTCCTGGCGGAGAGAGGGCAGTGTCGTCCGGGATAGTGACGGCCCGCCCCGTGCGCTGGTCACTCTGGAAGACGTGACCCGGCAACCGGACGCCCGCTGACCATGGGGGACGCTCGCGCGGTGACGGAGCGGCACCTCGGCCTCTTCCGGAACGTCCCGGCCGCGCGCCCCGGCCTCTGCCGCGTCTGCCACTCCGCACCGGCCGAAGATCCGGGACTCCACACCGCCCCGGCGGGATCCCACGCCGTCCCGGAGGGGTTCCGCGCCATCCCGGAGGGGTTCCGCGCCATCCCGGCGGAGCTCGGCGCCGCGCAGGAGGGGGCTCAGGCCGCCCGGGAGGAACGCCGCATCGCGCGAGGAGAGCCGCACGGGCCCGCCCACCTGTGCGCCGGCTGCCTCCGCACCACCGCCGGGCTCCACCGGCACACCCCGCACGTGGTGCCCGTCTCGCTGTGCGCCCGCACGGGCGACGACAGGCGGCTGTACGACCTCGTGACCCGCCGCCGTCCCCTGCCGGGCGAGCCGGACCCGGGCACGCTGCTGGCCGCGACGGTCGCGCGCTTCCACCGCGCCCACCTGCGCTGCCTGACGCGGGCGGCGGGCGGACTGTTCACGCTGGTCACCACGGTCCCCGGGGCGGGCGCCGAGCGCCCCGTCGAGGCGTTCGACCTCCTGCCGCGCGTCGTGCAGTGGGTGGCCGGGCTGCGCGGCCTGCACCGGCCCGTGCTCATGCCGGGCGGCGACCGCGCCGCCGAGACCGCGCTCGCCCGCCACGTACCGGACGAACGGGCCTTCCATGTCCTCGGCCACCTCGGCGGCGAGCGGGTGCTGCTGCTGGACGAGCTGTTCGTCACCGGCGCCCGCGTGCAGAGCGCCGCCGCGGCGCTGTACCGGGCGGGGGCCGAGGCGGTGGTGGCACTGGTCGTGGCCCGCCTGGCGGACCCGTGGGCGGACACACGCCTCGCGGACGCGTGGGCCCGGCCGTACGACTTCGGCCGCTGCTGCCTCTGCGACCCGGCGGCGCGCCTGCCCCCGGACACCGGGCGGCGGGTCCGGCCCGTCTGACGGCGCGGCTTTCGGGGGCGGCTTTCGAACGACAGACGTCTGACGGCCCGGCTCCCGGGCGGCGTACCCCGGGCGGTGGGCGGGGCTGGGTTAGTCTCGTGGAGTCCACCAGTGCCGAAGCGCCCGAGCCCAGAGGACACCCATGATCTTCATCACCGCGAAGTTCCGCGTCCTGCCGGAGCACGCCGACCGCTGGCCCGAGATCACCGCGGAGTTCACGCGGGCCACGCGCGCCGAGCCCGGGTGCCTGTGGTTCGACTGGTCGCGCAGCCTCGACGATCCGCACGAGTACGTCCTGGTCGAGGCGTTCCGCGACAACGAGGCGGGCGCCGCCCACGTGACGTCGGAGCACTTCCGCACGGCGCAGAGCACCCTGCCGCCGCACCTGGCGGAGACACCGCGCATCGTGAACGCCGACGTCCCGCGGCAGGACTGGTCCGAGCTGGGCGAGATGGCGGTCCCCCAGCGCTCCTGACGACGCGCCCGGGGCCGTCCCTCAGCCGCGGGTCGCGGTCGCGGGTCGTCGGCCGCCGCGGTGACTCAGCCGCGGTCGCGGGCCGCTCCGCTGAGCACCCGGTCGATCCGGGCGGCCAGCTCCACGTCCTTCTCCGTCACCCCGCCCGCGCTGTGCGTCCGCAGCCTGAACCGGACGCCGTCGCCGGTGCGCTCGATGTCGGGATGATGGTCGAGGTCGTTGGCCTCGTTCATCACCGCCTCGCTCAGCCAGCCGTAGTTGTCGGGCGTTATCGGCACGTCCTTGACCAGCTCGTCGTCCTCACGCCGCCATCCTTCGAGCGCCACGAGCGCGGTGTCGATCTCCTCGACGCTCAACCGCTCCACCATGATGTCCCCTTAAACACTGGTCGTCCTATGGCTGGCTTACCACCGGAGCACCGCCTCACACTCCCGGAACCGGCAGCCCCCGCCACCGATGAGTTCCGCCCGCCCCGCGAGTCATACCTCCGCACCGTTCGAACGAGCTCGGAAGGACCATCGACCATGGCCTCCACCCACACCCTGCGCGTCCCCGGCGCGCGCCTCCACTACGAGGTGCGGGGCAGCGGCCCGCTGCTCCTGCTGTTCGGCTCCCCGATGGGCGCCGCCCCGTTCACGCCGCTGGCCGAGGCGCTCGCGAGCGAGTACACGGTCGTCACGCACGACCCGCGCGGCATCTCCCGCAGCGTCCTCGACGACCCGGAGCAGGACTCCACCCCCGACCTGCGGGCCGACGACGTCGCCGCCCTCCTCGACCACCTCGGCGCCGACACGGCCGACATGTTCGGCAGCAGCGGCGGCGCGGTGACGGGCCTCGCCGTGGCCACCCGCCACCCCGGGCGGGTGCGGACCGTCGTGGCGCACGAGCCGCCCGTGCTGGAGCTGCTGCCGGACGCCGCCGACCGGCGTGCCGTGACGGACGACATCATCGAGACCTTCCACCGGGAGGGGCACGGCCCGGCGTGGGTGAAGTTCATGACCGCGGCGGGGTTCGACCTCGAGGCCGCGGGCCCGCCGCAGGGCGAGTTCTCCGAGCAGGACCTCGCCGACAGCGCGCGCTTCTTCGCCCACGAGCTGCGCGGCACCACCCGGTACGTGCCCGACGTCGCCGCCTTGAAGGCCTGCCCGGGCCGCGTGGTCGTCGGCATCGGCGTCGAGTCGGGCGGCCTGGTCACGTACCGGACCTCGACGGCGCTGGCGGACCTGCTCGGCACGCCGCCGGTGGAGTTCCCCGGCGAGCACGGCGGGTTCGCCTCCCACGTCGGGCCGTTCGCCGAGACCCTGAGGAAGACCCTGGCGGGCTGACCGGACCGCGGCCCGCCCCAGGTGGCGGAGGACCGCCTGAGGTCAGGGCGCGGCTCACGACCCCGCCCGGGTCCTCCCCTCCCTCTCTGTGAGCAGTCGTTCGAGCTCCGCGCGCGAGCCCGCGAACTTGGTCGCCCCGGTCTTCGGGTCCACCTCCACGTAGTACAGCCAGGACCCGGTGGCCGGACGCAGGGCCGCCTCGATCGCGTCCCGGCCCGGGTTGGTGATGGGGCCGGGAGGCAGGCCCTTGTAGCGGTAGGTGTTGTACCGCGACCGGCTCTTCAGGTCCTCTCTGCTGGCCGCGACGGAGTACTTGCCGAGGGCGTACATGAGCGGGCTGTCCATGTTCAGGGCCATCGGCGGCTTGTGGCCCAGACGGTTGTAGATCGTCCGGGCGACCTTGGGCATGTCCTGCCGGCTGGACGACTCGGCCTGGACGATGCTCGCGATGATCATGATGTCCCGCGGGCTCCGGCCGAGCCGGCGGGCGCCCTCCACCAGCCCGAGCTGGTCGGCGGTGCCCCGGTGCAGGTTCACCATGCCGGCGAGGACCAGCTCGGGCCTCGGGCCCGGCGCCACCTGGTAGACGCCGGGAAAGGCGAACCCCTCCAGGGAGCCGTTCGCGTAGTCGGGCAGGCCCAGCTCCGAGACGTTCCTGGCCGCGCGCTCCCACTCCTCCAGCGGCCTGCCGCTGGCCTTCGCGAACTTCCGCAGCACGTCGGCGAGCCGGAGCCCCTCCTTCACGATCACGCCGACGTCGGCCCGTCCGGGCTCGGTGCTCGCGGTGGCCTCGCCCGTGGCACGCGTCATGGGCCCGGTGGAGACCGCCGGTTCCAGCCGCTCGCCGGACATCCCCCGCACAGCCGCCCCCGTTCCCGCTGCCAGCACCGCGACGGCCGCCGCGGCGGCCAGCGCCATCCCGCGCCGCCTGGCGCCACGCGGCCTCGGTGCCACCGCCCGCAGGAAGCGCTCCGGCGCAGGCGGCGGCTCCTCGTGCGCCATGTCGGCCAGGGTGTCGCGCAGCACGTCCTCGATGTTCATCCCAACTCCCTCACGGCGCTCAGCTCGGGCGCGGCCTGCTTGAGGCGCTCCAGCGAGCGGTAGATCTGGCTGCGTACCGACCCGACCCGCACGCCGAGCAGCCGCGCGATCTCGGTCTCGGAGAGGTCCTCGAAGTAGCGGAGCACGAGCATGGTCCGCTGGCGGGGCGTGAGCCGGGCCAGCGCCGCACGCATCACCAGCCGCAGGTCGGCGGCGTCGGCGTGCTCGCCGCCGGCCTGCTCGGGCAGCCACTCGGCGGCCACCTCGGTGACGCGGGACCGGCGCCGCCACCAGCTCACCTGCTCGTGGTACATGGCCCGCCGGACGTACCCCTCGACGGCGCCGGTGTCGCGCAGTTCCGTCCACCGCGCGGCGGTCTTGGCCAGCGCCGACTGCACCAGGTCCTCGGCGGCGTGCCGGTCGCCGGTCAGCAGGTACGCGGTGCGGAACAACGCCGCTGACCGGGCGACGACGAACTCCCGGAACTCCGTCTCGAATCCTGGATCCACCCGTCCTCCTCGCTCTGTCACCAGGCAAGGACGCGGCCGGGGCCCCGATCTATGCCTGCGCCGGACGGCGAGCGACGAGCTGCCGCCCGGCCACCCTGGCACACCGCCGCGGGCCGGGCCGGGGGCGCGCTGCTTCTGGGACGCTTTGCGGATGCGCATTGTCTTGCTCGGCCCGGTCGAGGGCCAATCCAGGCTGGCGGCCGAGCGGCGGCGCAGCGGCGACCTGGACGGCGCGCTGCGCGACATCGAGGCGGCGCGGCAGCAGGCGGCCGAGCGGGGCCTGCGGCGCATGGAGGCCGAGATGCGGCTCTGCCTCGCCGGCGTCCACCGCGCCTCGGGCGACCTCGGACGGGCTGAGGAGGCGCTGGACCGGCTGGAGGCCGTCGCCCACCGGCTGCCCTATCCGCCGGAGGTGTCCCGTGGGGTGACCGCGGGCAACCGGATGGCGAACCGGCTCGCGGAGGGCGCGGCCGGGGCGGCCCGCGAGCTGCTGCCCGCCGCCGTGCGGGGCCACCTCGCTCTCGGCAACGCGGACGGCCTGGCCTGGGGCGTGGAGCTGGAGGCCAGGCTGCTGACGCATGGACAGGCCGGGCATGGACAGGCCGGTCAGCCGGGTGGGGCGTAGCCGGATGCGGTGAGCGTCGCCGCCGCCTGCCGCAGAGCCCGGCGGCAGGCGCGGACGGCGGGGTGGCCGCTGCCGCCGCGGCGCACCACGGTGAAGATCCGCCGCGCGTTCTGCCCCCGGGGCAGCCGGCGCAGGGCGACGGTCGGATCCTGCCCGTTCCACACGAGGTCGGGCAGCAGCGCGACGGCGTGGCCCCGCTCCACCAGGCGGAGATGGATCAGGAGGTCGGCGGTCTCGAACCGCACGTCGGGCTCGAACCCCGCGGCGCGGCACAGGGTCATGGCCCAGTGCCGGGCGGCGGTGCCCGCCGGCTCCAGGACCCAGGGCCGCCCGGCCTGCGCCCGCAACGCGGCCGTGGGCGCCGCGGGGGCCTCCGCCCCGTCGGGCACGGCGAGGCGCACGGGGTCGTCGAGCAGGTCCTCCTCCTCCACGCCGGCGGGGCGGGGGTTCGGGTTGCCCGGGTACTCCTCGGCGACGACGAGGTCGAAGTCCCTGGTCTGAAGCCCCGGCAGGGCCGTCTCCGGCTCCATCTGCGTGACGCTGACGCGCAGGGCCGGATGCGCCTCCCGCAGCACGCTCAGCGCGGGCGGCACCAGGGCGAGCGCGGCGGTCTGGAACGCGGCGACGCGCACGGTGCCGGTGAGCTCGGTGAGGGAGGCGGCGATGTCCGCCTCCGCGCGCTCCAGGCGTTCCAGCACGGCCTCGGTGTGGGCGACGAGGATCTCGGCCTGGGCGGTGAGCCGTACGCCGCGTCCCACCGGCTCCAGCAGCCGTACGCCGGCCTCCTTCTCCAGCTGGGAGAGCTGCTGCGAGACGGTGGAGGGGCTGTAGGACAGGGCGGCGGCCACGGCCGCGAGGGTGCCGCGGTGCTTGAGCTCGCGCAGCAGGCGCAGCCGGTGCAGGTCGAACATCGGCGTACCGTCCCGTCGAGGGCAATCATCGGTTTCGCCGACGAATATACGTCGGAAACATGCGCTGGACCGAGGGGTGGCGGGGAGCGCACCCTGGTCGGGTGTCACAGAGCTCATCGACGTCCACGCCCACGTGGTTCGCCCGGACGGGCGCCCGGGCCTGGAGGTGCGCGCCCGCTCCCGCCGAGGTGCGTGACTTCCACGCCTCGCTGCCCGGTTACGCCCCCACTCCCCTGGCCGAGCTTCCCGCCCTCGCGGCCGAACTGGGCGTCGGGCGGGTCTTCGTCAAGGACGAGTCGTCCCGGCTGGGGCTGCCCGCGTTCAAGGCGCTCGGCGCGTCATGGGCGGTCCACCGCGCCCTCGCCGAGCGGGCGGCGGCGGGCGCGGAAGCCGTCGCCGGGGGTACGGACTCCCCGCCCTTCACCGAGCGGACCACGGCGGGCGGCGACGTCCCGGACGTCACCCTCGTGACCGCCACCGACGGCAACCACGGCCGCGCCGTCGCCCGCACGGCCCGGCTGCTGGGCCTGCGGGCCCACGTCCTCGTCCCGCGGGGCGTGCACCCTCGGGCCGTGGCCGCCATCGCCGCGGAGGGGGCCGAGGTCACCGAGGTCGCCGGATCGTACGACGACGCGGTGCGCCTGGCGGCCGAGACCGCCGCGGCCCCGGACGCGCTCCTCGTCCAGGACACCGCCTGGCCCGGCTACGAGCGGATCCCGGGCTGGATCGTCGAGGGCTACTCCACCCTCCTCGCCGAGACCGACACGCAGCTCGCCGCCGCCGGTGTGACGTCGCCCGGCCTGGTGGCCGTGCCTGTGGGCGTGGGCTCGCTCGCCCAGGCCGTCGTCACGCACTACCGCAGCCGTACGGCCGGACGCCCCCCGTCGCTGCTGGCCGTGGAGCCCGACGCCGCGGCCTGCGTCCTCGCCGGCCTCGTGCGCGGGGAACCGGTCGCCGTCGCCACCGGCGAGACCATCATGGCCGGGCTGAACTGCGGCACGCCGTCGAGCGTCGCCTGGCCGTACCTGATGGGCGGCCTGGACGCGGCCGTCGCCGTCACGGACGCCGACGCCGCCCGAGCCGCGCGCGACCTCGCCGCGCTCGGCGTCTCCTCCGGCCCCTGCGGCGCAGCCTCGCTCGCGGGCGTCCGGGCCGCGCTGACCGGCGACGCGCGCCGCGCGGCCCTGGGCCTCGCGCCCGACGCGGTGCTCGTGCTGCTCAGCACCGAGGGCCCCGCCGCCAATCCCCATCTCCCATGACCGGCGGAAGGTCTCCCATGCGCGCCGAGACACCCGAGCCGCTCGACGACCCCGTCGCCCTGCTGGCCCGGCTCGTCGCCCTCGACTCCGTGAACCCCGACCTCGTGCCCGGCGGCGCCGGCGAGACGGGTATCGCCGGCTTCTGCGGCGGCTGGCTGGCCGCGCGCGGCTTCGAGGTGCACCGCCTGGAACGGCGCCCCGGCCGCCCCTCCCTGGTCGCGATCGCCCGCGGCGCCGGCGGCGGCCGGTCGCTCATGCTGAACGGCCACGTCGACACCGTCGGCATGGCCGGCTACGACGGCGACCCGCTCGCCCCGCGGATCCTCGGCGGCCGGATGTACGGCCGGGGCACCTTCGACATGAAGGGCGGCGTCGCGGCCATGATGGTCGCCGCCGCCCGTGCCGCCGCACCGGGGTCGCTGCGCGGCGACGTCATCGTGGCCTGTGTCGCCGACGAGGAGCACGGCAGCCTCGGCACCGAGGAGGTGCTGGAGTCCTTCACCGCGGACGCCGCGATCGTCACCGAGCCGAGCCACCTGGAGGTGACCCTCGCGCACAAGGGGTTCGCCTGGTTCGAGGTGGAGGTCCAGGGACGGGCCGCGCACGGCTCGCGTCCCGACCTCGGGGTCGACGCCATCGCCAAGGCGGGGCACTTCCTCGTCGCGCTGGAGGAGCTGGGACGGCGGCTCGCCGAGGGCCCGGCGCACCCGCTGCTCGGCACCGGCACCGTGCACGCCTCCGTCATCCGCGGCGGGGAGGAGCCCTCCACCTATCCCGCGACCTGCCGCGTCACCCTGGAGCGTCGCACCGTCCCGGGCGAGAGCGCCGACGGCGTCGAGCGGGAGCTGACCGCCGTGCTCGGCCGCCTCGCCGCGGAGGTGCCGGGGTTCCGGTACCGCCTGACCCGGGGTCTGCACAGGGAGCCGTTCGAGGCCGATCCCGAGGCGGCCGTCGTGCGCGTTCTGACGCGGAACGCGGAGAAGGTCCTCGGGCGCCGGCCCGTGGTGCGCGCCGAGCCGTTCTGGACGGACTGCGCCCTCCTGGACCGGGCGGGCATCCCGTGCCTGCTGTTCGGCGTGAACGGCGAGGGCGCCCACGCGGCCACGGAGTGGGTGGATCTGGCGTCGCTGGACCGCCTCACCCGCATCCTCACCGACACGGTCACGGAGTTCTGCTCATGATCGCGCGGCGGCGGCACCTGGACACACAACACCCACCTTCGGGTTAGCTCGAATACGCGTTCGAGCGTGGCATGATCGCCAGGCCAGATGCACGGGGGGCCCGCTACGCGAGGAGATCTGACCATGCCCGACCGGACGTCCTTACGCGCGCTCGCGCTCACCTTGGCGGCCACCGCCACGCTCCTGCTGCCCGCTCTGCCCGCCCACAGCTCTCCGGCGTCCGCGGGGGCGCACACCGGGGCTCACGCGGGGACTCAGACGGCGGCAGGGCGCAACGTCGTGGTGCGGTGGAACGAGACGCTGCTGGCCGCCGTGCGCTCCGGCACGCTCGGCCCGCCGCACGTGGCCAGGGCCCTGGCCGTCGTCCACACCTGCGCGTACGACGCGTGGGCCGCCTATGACCCGGTCGCCGTCGGCACCCGGCTGGGCGGCTCGCTGCGGCGGCCCGAGGCGGAGCGCACCGAGGCCAACCGCGCCGAGGCCGTCAGCTACGCCGCCCACCAGGCCGCCGCCGACCTCTACCCGGCGGGGCGGCCCGCCTTCGACGCCCTGATGACCGAGCTGGGCTACGACCCGGCCGACACCTCCGGTCAGCCGGCCCGCACCGGCCTGGCCGCCTGCGGGGCGGTGCTCGGCCACCGGCACGCCGACGGCGCCAACCAACTCGGCGGCTACGCCGACACCACCGGCTACGCCCCGGTCAACGCCCCGATGGTCGTCGCCGATCCCCTGACCACGGTCAACGACCCGGGCCGCTGGCAGCCGCTCACGTACCGCAACAAGGCCGGGGCGCTGGTGACGCCGCCGTTCCTGGCGCCCCACTGGGGCGGGGTGGCCTCCTTCAGCGGCCGGGCCCGCGACCTCGCCGACGGCGTGCCCGCGCCCGCGGCGAACGGCACGGCCGCCTTCCGCGGGCAGGCCGCCGAGATCGTGGCGGGCACGGCGGCGCTGACCGACCGCCAGAAGGCGATCGCCGAGTACTGGGCCGACGGCCCGAACAGCGAGACCCCGCCCGGCCACTGGTGCCTGTTCGCCCAGCAGGTGTCGGCGCGCGACGGGCACGGCCTGGACGAGGACGTGAAGATGTTCTTCGCCCTGGCCAACTCGGTGATGGACGCCGGGATCGCCGCCTGGGAGGTCAAGCGCGACCACGACTCCGCCCGCCCGATCACCGCGGTCCGCCACCTGTACCAGGGCCGGCGGATCCCCACCTGGGGCGGCCGGGTGATCGACGGCGCCACGTGGGTGCCCTACCAGGTCGCGACGTTCCCGACGCCGCCGTTCGCGGAGTACGTCTCGGGGCACAGCACGTTCAGCGCGGCGGCGGCCGAGGTGCTGCGGAGCTTCACGGGCGGCGACGCGTTCGGCGGCCAGGCGGTGATCGCGAAGGGCTCGTCGCAGGTGGAGCCGGGCGTCACCCCCTCCGCCGACGTGACGCTGCGCTGGCCGACCTTCTCCGAGGCGGCCGACCAGGCCGGGCTGTCGCGACGGTACGGCGGCATCCACTTCCGCGCCGGCGACCTGCAGGGCCGCTCCCTCGGCCGGGCGGTCGGCGCCGCGGCCTGGCAGCGCGCCCAGGCGTACTGGTCCGGCCGCGGCTGACGACGCGCCCGGACCGACTCCCCGGCCCGCGCCGGCCGGGGAGCCGCGGGGTGGGATCAGCACCCCGGCCGGGGAGCCGCAGGTGGGATCAGCACCCCGGCCGGTACGCCCGGCCGGGGAGGTGGCGCGCCCACTCCGCCGCGGTGAGGGTCCGCCCGGCCCGGGCGCACACCGTCTCGATCAGCGGCCCGACCGCCACGGGCAGCCGGGTCAGCACCGCCTTCCTGCCGATCACCGACACCTCCGCCGCGCCCTCCGCCGCGCGGCCGGTGAAGACGACCGACCGCGCGCTGTCCGTCAGCCGCACCACGGGTCCCACCCGCTGCCCCCGCCGCACGTCCCAGACGGTCAGCGTCGTCTCCTGCGACGCGAACGCGAACAGCCGGCCGTCGGCGGAGAACGCGGCCGTCCACGGCGCCGCACCCACCCGCAGCCAGTCGCCCACCTGGGCTCCCGTGCGCGTGTCCCAGACGCCGACCTTGCCGGCGAAGTCCGCGGCGACCAGCCCCATGTCCGCGCTGAACCAGACGTCCTCCGTCGCGCCGGGGAACGGCAACCGCGGCCCGTAGGGCTGCCCGCTCTCCAGGTCGACCAGGCGCAGCCGGTCCGCGTCGAGGCCGACGAGCCGGCCCTCCGCGTTCACCGTCCACCCGGACAGGCGCGGCCTGGACACCTGCTTGACCCGCCGCCCGCCGGGCAGCGCCCAGAGGGTGAACGTCTTCTCCTCGGCCGTCCACAGCCCGGCCGGGCCGGGAAGCGCGCCGTGGGTGAGTCCGGCGAGCGGCACCCTGGCCAGCTCGCCGCCCGTGGCGGTGTCCCAGACGACGACGTCGTCGCTGCGCCGCAGCGCCAGCCGGCCGCCATCACGGCTGAAGGTGAGCTCGCTGTCGTACGGGTCCGACGGTCCGGCCGCCAGCGCCCTGCCGGCCGACCGCACCTGGGAGGGGTCCCACGTGCGGGGATCGGCCAGCCGCACCTCGGACGCGTCCAGCGCGTGGGTGGCGAGCAACCGGCCGGTCGGGTCGAGCTTCACCTCGTCCACGCGCTCCGGCGAGACCGTGTACGGCGGGAGCGTGACGACCGTGTCCTCGCTCAGGTACCGCAGGCCGTCCGGCCCGAACCCGGCCGCGGACGCCAGGTCGGGGAGCGGGCGCTCGTACACCAGCGGATCATCGGCGTCCACGTCGTGGAGCCGCAGCGTCGCGCCCAGCCCCGCGAGCAGCCGGCCGTCCCGGTCGAACACCGGCGCCGCCATGCGCTCCCAGTCGGCGATCGAGGCGATCTCCTTGCGGGTGCGGGCGTCGAAGACGATGAGCCCCGTGTCGCCGGCGATGGCCAGCCGCCGCCCGTCGCCGCTGAAGGCCGCCCGGGAGGCGCAGTTCGAACAGACGCCGGGGAAGCCCGGCAGGGCCTTGCCGGAGGGCAGCGCCCACCGGTTCCCTCCCGCCACGGCGTAGTCACCGCCGCGATGGACGGCCACCTTGTCGAGGGTGGGCAGCGTGGTGGTCCGGCCGGTACGCGGGTTACGGATGATCTTGCCCTGCCCGACGTCGATGACGAGGAGGCCGCCGCTGAAGGAGACCTCCAGGTCGAATTCCTCGCTGGCGGGCACGCGCGGGCCCACCCGCGTGCCGGTGGCGAGGTCCCACAGCGCCACGCCCTTGGTGTCGGCCACGGCCAGCAGCCGGCCGTCCTCGCTGACCGCGACCTGCCGCAACCGCGCGGCGGGCCTGCCCGGGGCGGTGAGGCCGCCGGTGAAGCCGCCCGTGCGGCGGCCGGTCGCCACGTCCCACATCCGCACCTCGCCGGGGCTGACGCTGACCAGCGTGCGGCCGTCGGCGCTGAGCGCTCGGGCCACGTCCGGGCCCGTCGCGGGATCGTGGAAGGCGCCGGCGGCCGGGGCGGCGACCGAGGCGAGCAGGCTCGACCGCGCCTCGGCCGTGGGCGAGAGCCGCCCGGCCGCCGCGCTGAGCAGCATGGCGAGCACGGGGTCGCGGCCGCGCACCGACTCGGCGACGCCCGCCAGCCTGGCGGACTCGGACGTGTCGCGCTGCCGGGCGAGCGTCTCCCCCTGCTCGGCCAGGGTCACGCTCTGCCGTACCGCGAGAGCGCCCGCGACCAGCGACACCACCAGCAGGACGCCGAGGCCGGCGGCCAGCGCCCTGGTGCGCCGGGAGCGGCGCCTGGTGAGCGCGGCGCCGGCCTCCAGGAAGTCCCGCTCGGCGGGGGTGAGGGTGATGTTGCGGCGTTCGGCGGCGGCCCAGCGCAGCGCGTCGTCGAGGGAGCTGCCGTGCAGGAGGTCGGCGTCCTTGCGCCCGCGCTCCTGCCAGCGCTCGGCGGCCGTCAGGATCTGCCGGTGGATGGGCAGCCCGTCCCGGTTGGCCGCGATCCAGGCCCGCAGCCGGGGCCAGGCCAGCGGCAGGGCGGGCCGCAGCAGCCGGAGCCTCTCACCGCCGTCCACGGCCGACACGAGGTAGGCGAACGCGGCCAGCACACGGCCGGCGTCCGGGGGCAGCTCTGACCTGCGCGCCTCGCGCGGCATGAGGGTGCCGTCCTCGGTGAGCGTGACCAGGCGCAGGAAGACGTCCGGCACCAGTTCCCTGTCGGCGGGCGAGAGGGAGGCGTAGGCGTCCTCGGCGATGACGCCGAGCGCCGGGTCGTCGCCGGCCACGCCGATCCGCTCGCCGTCCCTCGCGCCGCGCGCCAGCAGCCGCGCCGTGTCCACCACCCCGTCCCCCTCGGCGAGCCCGCCCGCCCGTGCCCCCCCGGTGGCGTGCAACCCGTCCGCCCGTCCGACGAGCCCGCCGGTGGCGAGCAGCCCGTCCGCCGGTCCGACGAGCCCGTCCGCGGTGAGGAGGCCCAGCAGCAGCTCGCGCGAGCGCGGGCGGAGCGCGGCGTCCTTGGCCAGCGCCGCGCGGACCAGGCCGCGCACGGAGACCGGCAGCACGGCGAGGTCGGGCTCGTGCGAGAGCACGCGGTGCATGACCGCGCCCAGCGACTCGCCCGGGAACGGGTCCCTCCCGGTGGCGGCGAACAGCACCACGGCGCCCCACGCGAACACGTCGGCCGCCGGCCCCGCCCGCTCCCCCGAGAACACCTCGGGCGCCATGTAGCCGGGCGTTCCCGTCACCACCCCGGTCGTGGTGAGCGACATCTCCTGTGTCCTGGCCACACCGAAGTCGATCACCCGGGGGCCGTCGGGCCCGAGCAGCACGTTGTCGGGTTTGAGATCGCGGTGGACGACGCCCGCGTCGTGGACGGCGGTCAGCGCGGTGGCGATCGCCGTGGCCAGCCGGTGCAGGTCGTCCCCGGCGAAGCGCCGTCCGCCCGTCACGGCCGCCCGCAGGCTCGGGCCCTCGACGTACTCGCTGACGATGTACGGCCTGGGCCCGTCGAGATCGGCGCCGAGGACCCGGGCGGTGCAGAACGACGCCACCCGCTGCGCCGCGACGACCTCCTTTGCCATCCGCCCCCGCGACTCGGCCGGATCGGCCGGGTCGCCCCGCAGCACCTTGACCGCCACGCGCGTGCCGGCCTGGTCGTACGCCTCGTACACGACGCCCTGGCCGCCCGCGCCCAGCCGCCCGGCCAGCCAGTACCCGCCCAGCCGCTGCGGGTCCCCGTCGATCAGTGCGTTCCTCACGCTGGGTTGGACTGCCGCGGTGACCGGATGGTTGCCGGGCGCACTGAGGAAAACCGCAGGCCGATTCGGGCATACGCCTCATTACGGCCCCCAGGGGCGCGGAAATAGCGTTCCTCGCCATGACCGGAACCTTGATCGAGGCGCCGCGCCGGGCCCTGGCCGGGCTGTCGGCCCTGCTCGTCCTCGCCGTGCTGATCATGCTGACCGCGATGGCGGACAGCACCATGCAGCCCCTGCCCGCCTCGGCGCCGAGCGGGGAGTTCAGCGCCGGGCGGGCCCTGCGGCACCTCGAACGCTTCGCCACCGAGCCGCGCCCGATCGGCAGCGCGGCCGGCGAGCGGGCCAGGGACTACCTGGCCGGGCAGTTGCGGGCGGCCGGACTTGAGGTCATGACGCAGCGGGCGATCGGCGCCAACGCCGCGACCGGGCTGGCCTCGTTCGGGCAGGTCCGCAACGTGGTGGCCGTCCGGCGCGGCACCGATTCGACCGGGACGGTGCTGATCGCGGCGCACTACGACTCGGCCGCCATGGGCCCCGGCGTCTCGGACGACGCCGCCGCCGTCGCCGCGATGCTGGAGACCGTGCGGGCGCTCGGCGCCACCGCGCTCCGCAACGACCTCGTGCTGCTGATGAGCGACGGAGAGGAGGACGGCGTGCTCGGCGCGGAGGCGTTCGCCCGGGAGCACCCGGTGGGCCGCGAGGGCGGCGTGCTGCTGAACTTCGAGGCACGCGGCGTGGCCGGGCCCTCCATGATGTTCGAGACCTCCGCGGGCGACGCCGAGCTGGTGCGCGCGTTCGCGCATGCCGTGCCGCACCCGCGCGGCAACTCCTCCCTGATGGCGATCTACCGCCTGCTGCCGAACAACACCGACTTCGCGCCGCTGACCGCGGCCGGGTTCACCGGCATGAACTTCGCCTACCTCGAGCGCTCCTCGCGCTACCACACCGCCCAGGACTCCCTGGACCAGCTCGACCGGGGCAGCCTCCAGCACCACGGCTCCACGATGCTGGCCCTGGCCCGCACCCTCGGGAACACGGACCTCGCGACGCTGAGGTCGGACCATGACGCCACGTACTTCCGGGTCCTCGGCGTCATGGTGCGCTATCCGCAGGGCCTCGTGTGGCCGCTCGCGCTGCTGGCCGTGGCCGCGGTCGCGGGACTCGCGGTGGTGGCGCGCCGCAGGAGGCTGCTCAGCCTGCCGCGCCTGGCCGCGGGCGCGGTGTCCGGGATCGCGCCGCTGGCGCTGGCCGTGGTGCTGGCCCAGGGGCAGTGGCAGGTGATGGCCGGGACGCGGCCCGTGTACGACGTGATGGGCGGGCTGCTGCACCGGCCCGGGCCGTTCCAGGGGGCCGTCGCGCTGCTGTCCGTGGCGTCGGTGCTGGCCTGGTACGTGGCGCTGCGGCGCGCGGTGGGGCCCGCCGCGCTGGCGGTCGGCGCGCTGGCCTGGCCGAGGAACGGCCCCTGTCGTTCACCACCAGGCCCGGC
>NZ_JBFAIA010000166.1:0-18312 GCF_040654455.1 Nonomuraea sp. NPDC050691 | reverse complement strand
CCTGATACCGATATTTGCGTATTCGAGCCAGTAAAGGCATACGGTCACCGGGCCGGTTTCCACCTCGCGGATCTGCGTGGCGAGCCGGCCGTGGTTCCCCGGGGGGATCAACGGAAGTAGGTCGTGTGCCGTCCATGGCGTCCCTCCAGATGCGGGCGCCGGCCCGCTCCGCCCGCCCGGCGGTGGTCCGGCGGGTGGGTGGGTGGCCGCGATAGAAATCGGTCACTGCGAAAGCTACGTCCGAGGGGCTAGCACGACAAGGAGGCGTTACGGATACGTTACATACCGGCTTCCAGGAGTGAAGGACCTGCCTCTCTTTGCTGATAAGTCGGATTTGCGGAGTGATCACGCGCACCATTGACCGCTCACAGGCGGCGCTCCTAGGTTAGAAACCGTTCACTATGGAATGGAGGGCTTCCCCTGTGTCCCGACGTCCCAAGGCGCTGTTCGCCATGCACGAGAGACATCTCGCCCTGCTCTTCCCGGCGCCCCTGCTGCGGCGGCTGGACACGCTGGCCGACATCGACGTGACCCTGGTCGCCGAGCGCTTCGACGACCCGCGCCTGGACCTGGCCGGCACCGAGGTGCTCATCACCGGCTGGGGCTGCCCTCCACTCGACGAGGCGGTGCTGGCCGCCGCCCCCCGCCTGCGCGCCGTGCTGCACGCGGCCGGCTCGGTCAAGGGCCTGGTCACCCCCGCCGGCTGGGAGCGCGGCCTGCTGGTCTCCTCGGCCGCCGCGGCCAACGCCGTCCCGGTGGCGGAGTACACCGTCGGCGCGATCCTGCTGGCCGGCAAGGGGGTCTTCGCGCTCAGCGAGCGCTACCGGCGCGAACGCGGCTTCACCCTGGCCGCGATCGAGCCAGGAGTCGGCAACAACGGCCGCCGGGTCGGCGTCGTCGGGGCCTCCCGCATCGGCCGCAAGGTGCTCGACCTGCTGACCCCGTACGACCTGGACCTCTGCGTGTACGACCCCTACACCCGGGTGCCCGGCGCGCGGCACGTGTCGCTGGAGGAGCTGCTGCGGCGCAGCGACATCGTCAGCCTGCACGCCCCCGCCACCCCCGAGACCCACCACATGCTCGACCGCGCGCGGCTCGCGCTGATGCCGGACGGCGCGGTGCTGATCAACACCGCCCGCGGGTCGCTCGTCGACACCGACGCGCTGGTCGCCGAGCTGGCGTCGGGGCGGCTGTCGGCGATCCTCGACGTCACCGAGCCCGAGCCGCTGCCGCCGGCCTCTCCGCTGTTCGACCTGCCCAACGTCTTCCTCACCCCGCACATCGCCGGCTCGCACGGCAACGAGCTGTCGCGGATGGGCGCCGCCGTCCTGGACGAGCTGGAACGGCTGGCCGGCGGGCTGCCGCTGGCGCACCAGGTGACCCACGACGAGCTGGACCGGGTGGCCTGATGAGATGCCGAGCGGATCACGCTGGCCGTAGACTGCGGGCGGGTAGACGCCGCCCGAGACGGCGCGCGCCCCCGGAGATCGGGGCCCTCCGCGTCACCACGCACGCCCCCTGCTCCGCAGTACCGCTCCGCCCGTCGAGAACCCTTGTCGAGAACCGTGGAAGGCCGGCCTTGTCGCGAAGAGCGAGCACCGACGACGAGCACGTCACCATCCGCGACGTGGCCGCGCGCGCGGGCGTCTCGGCCACCACGGTGTCCCGCGTGATCAAGGGCGACTACCCGGTCGCCGCCTCCACCAAGGCGCGGGTGCTGCGCGCGATGCGCGAGCTCGACTACGTGGTCAACGTCCACGCCCGCGCCCTGTCCGGCGAGGGCACGAAGATGGTCGCGTTCGTGCTGGAGGACGTCACGGGGCCGTCGTTCGCCTACGTCGCGAGGGGCGTCGAGCAGCAGGCCACCGCCGAGGGCCGGTTGTGCATGGTGTGCACCACCCACGGCGACCCGGCCCGTGAGCTGGCCGTCGTCGAGGCCATGCGCGAGCAGCGGGCCGACGCGGTGATCCTGGTGGGCGGCGGCTCCCTCGACGACGCCTACGTCGAGCGCATGACCCATTTCGCCCACGCCCTGGACAAGGCGGGCTCGCGGCTGGTGCTGTGCGGCCGGCCGCCGCTCGGGGTGGACGTGCCCACCACCGTGGTCGAGTACGACAACGAGGGCGGCGCCTTCGCGATGACCAGCTATCTGCTGTCGCAGGGGCACCGGACCATCGCCCTGCTGGGCGCCGACGCGCCGGACCACGCCAGCACGACCAAACGTGACCGGGTCCGCGGGTTCGTCCGCGCCCATGAGGCGTTCGGCGTCCCGCACGACCCCGCGCTGCTGATCCCGTCCGGGTTCGACCGCGCCGACGGCTACGAGCAGACGAAGCGCCTGCTGTCCCTGGGCTCCTCCTTCACCGCGGTCTTCGCCGCCACCGACATGGTGGCCATCGGGGTGGTGGCCGCCCTGCGCGAGGCCGGGCTCAGCGTGCCGGACGACGTGTCGGTGGCGGGCTACGACGACATCCCGTTCGCGGCCGACATGTCACCGGGGCTCACCACGGTGCGCATCCCCACCGAGGAGCTGGGGCGCACGGCGGTGCGGCTCGCCCTGCACCGGGAGGAACGCCAGCACGTGGTGCTCGGCACGCACATCGTGGTCCGCGACTCCGTCCGGCCGCCCGCGCGGCGTCCCGTGGAGGGCCGGGGGGCCGCTTCACACCGGTGAGCGGGCGGGTCAGCCCATCTCCTCCAGCGGCCGGCCCTTGGTCTCCTTCACCCACCTGGTGACGAAGAGGAACGACAGGACGGCGAAGAACGAGTACATGGCGTAGGTGAGCGGCAGGTTCCAGTCCCCCAGCGCCGGGAACGACACCGTGATCGCCCAGTTGGCGATCCACTGGGCCGCGGCGGCCACGCCGAGGGCGGCGGCGCGGATCCGGTTGGGGAACATCTCCCCCAGCAGGACCCAGACCACCACACCCCACGACAGGGCGAAGAACAGCACGAACACGTTGGCCGCGACCAGCGCGATGAGGCCCTGCGTGTCCGGCAGCGAGACCGCCCCGTTCACCGTGCGGGCGAAGCTGAACGCCCAGGCGGCGGTGCCCAGCGAGACCGCCATGCCGGCCGAGCCGATCAGCAGCAGCGGCTTGCGCCCGATGCGGTCGACGAGGGCGATCGCGATGAACGTGCCGATGATGTTGATGACCGAGCTGGAGAAACTGATCAGCAGGGAGTTGGCCTGGGTGACGCCGACCGACTGCCACAGCACCGTCGAGTAGTAGAAGATCACGTTGATGCCGACGAACTGCTGGAAGACCGACAGGATGATGCCGACCCACACGATCCCCAGCAGCCCGAGCGCGGGACCGCGCAGGTCCTTCATCGTGGGCCGGCGCTCGGTGCGCAGCACGTGCTGGATCTCGTGGACGCGGTCGTCGATGTTGACGCCGGAGCCCTCGACCTCCTGCAGCACCCGCCGGGCCTGCTCGGTGCGGCCCGCCATGATCAGGTAGCGGGGCGACTCGGGGATCGTCGAGGCGAACAGCAGGTAGAGCAGGGCCGGCACGACGCAGGCGCCGAGCATCCACTGCCACGCCTGGAGCCCCCACAGCGGGTTGTTCACGTTGCCGCCCGCCACCCGCGCCAGCGCGTAGTTGACGAGCTGCGACACGGCGATGCCGAGCACGATCGCGAGCTGCTGGAACGACCCCAGCCGGCCTCGGTAGGCGGGCGGCGCCACCTCCGCGATGTACGCCGGCCCGAGCACCGAGGCCATGCCGATGGCCACGCCCGCGAGGAGCCGCCACACCCCGAGGTCCCAGACGCCGAACGGCAGCATCTGCCCGATGGAGCTGATCGCGAACAGGATGGCCGCCACCTGCATCGTCCGCGTGCGCCCCCAGCGGTCGGCCAGGTTGCCCCCCACCCAGGCGCCGACGGCCGAGCCGAGCAGCGCGATGGCCACCACGATGCCGATCTCCACCGCCCCGACACGGAAGTACTTCTGGATGCCGACGACAGCGCCGTTGATCACGGCGCTGTCGTAGCCGAACAGGAACCCGCCTATGGCCGCCGCGGCGGTGATGAAGACGACATGTCCCAGGTTCTCTTGATGAGCGGGTGCAGCCATCGCGGTTCCTCCTTATGGAACCGGCATCTACCCCTCAGAAGGCACCTATACCGCCAGCCTTACGCAATCTTGACGTGGGGTCTCACAGCCAGCCCATGCGTTGCGCGGTGCGGATGGCCTCCAGCCGATTCTGCGCGTTGAGCTTGGTCATCGCGCTCGACAGGTAGTTGCGCACCGTCCCCTCGGTCAGGTGCAGCTCGCCCGCGATCCGCGCGATCGTCGCGCCGTCGCCCGCGAGGCGCAGCGCGTCGCGCTCCCGGTCGGTGAGGGGGCTGTCGCCGGCGGCCATCGCGGCGGCGGCCAGCTCGGCGTCGAGGTAGCGCCCGCCCGACTGGACCTTGCGGATCGCCATGGCCAGCTCCTCGGCGGAGGCGTCCTTGCCGAGGAAGCCGCTGACGCCGGCGGCCATCGCCCGCCGCAGGTAGCCGGGCCGGCCCAGGCTGGTCAGGATGACGATCTTGCACTGGGAGCTGATCTGCTCGGCGGCGCTCAGGCCGTCCATGCCGGGCATCTCGATGTCGAGCACGGCCACGTCCGGGCGGTGCTCGGTCACGGCGGCCAGCACCTGGTCGCCCCGGCCCACCTGGGCGACCACCTCGATGCCGTCCTCCAGGTCGAGCAGCGCGGCCAGGGCGCCGCGGATCAGGTGCTCGTCGTCGGCCAGCAGCACCCGCGTCGTCATCCCGCCGCCCCCTTCCCTGCCGCCGCCCGCTCGCGAGCCGCCGTCGTCGGCGCCGTCCTCGCGGTCATGCCGGCACCGCCGCGCGCAGCACGTAGGCGCCCTCGCGGGTGGGCGCGGCCTGCAGCGTGCCGCCCGCCGCGCTGACCCGCCGCGACAGGCCGCCGAGCCCGTCCGGCGCGTGGTCGCCCACCGGGCCGCTCACCCCGTCGTTGGACATCTCCAGCACTCCATCCTTGATCGTGATCGTGCAGCGCTCGGCCTTGCTGTGCTTGAGCACGTTCGTCGCGCCCTCCCGGACGACGGTCGCGAGCAGAGTGCGCGTCTCGGGCCCGAGCGCCACGGTGTCCGCGTCGACCGCGCAGCGCACTCCCGCCGCCTCCAGGACCGCCCGCACGCTGGCGAGCACCTCGTCGAGGTCGAGCGTGCGGTAGCTCTGCACGGTCGCGCGCACCTCGCGCAGCGCCTGCCGGGCCGCGTCACGCACCTCGTACATCCGCCCCGCCGCCGCCTCGGGGTCGGATCCGAGCAGGTCCTCGGCCCGCGCGGCGCCGGCCGAGATCTCGGACAGGCTCTGGCCGAGCAGGTCGTTGAGGTCGCGGGCGAACCTCAGACGCTCCTCGGACACGGCCAGCCGGGCCCTGGCCTCCTGCCCTTCATGGGCCTCCTTGGCCAGCCGCCACAGCCACAGGTTCGCGCCGATGCAACCCAGGACGAACGCGGTGATGACCGTCAGAATGACGGTGACGCCCCAGAGCACGCCGCCCCCGAACAGCGCCAGGTTCGCGCTGAACCCCACGACCGACACCACGGAAGCCGCGACGACGGTGCGCCGGCGCACGAACGGCAGCAGCATGCCCAGCCAGAGCACCGGCGCCCAGATCACCCAGCAGAGCGACAGCACGAGGGCGACCACGCCGGACACCCACAGCACGGCCGTGGGCCGGCTGCCGCCCCTGACCGCGCGGCGGAACGTCCGGGCGGCGAGCACGAAGAGGACGACCAGCAGCACGCTCACGGCGATCGCCGGCAGCGTCGCCATCAACCCTTTCTCCCAGCGCAGGTACAGCTCAAGGAGGCCGGTCAGGGACATCAGGTGGAGGGTGTCGGTGGAGTAGACGCAGAGCCACCGGATCTTGTCCAGCTTCGTCGCGCGTCCCCACCGTAACCGCCCGGCCCTCGTCCGCGCGGCACTCAACCAGCCGGCTCCCGCCCATCCGGTACGGACCCGCCCCGCCTGCCCGCTCACGCCCGCACCACCGCCTTCAGCACGAACTCGCCGGCGGGGTCGGGCCCGGCCGCGAACGTGCCGCCGGCGGCGGCCATCCGCTCCGCCAGGCCGCGCAGCCCGCTGCCGTCGCCCGGGTCGCCGACGACATGGACGCCGTCGTTGCGCATCTCCAGGGCGCCGTCGCGGATCGTGATCGAGCACCGCGTGGCAGCGCTGTGCTTGAGGACGTTCGTGGCCCCCTCGCGGACCGCCCAGGCGAGCAGCGCGCGGGCGGCGGGTGACAGGCCGGCGGTGGCGGCGTCGATCTCGCAGCGGGCGCCGGCCGCCTCCAGCGCGGCGCGCACCCCGTGGAGCTCCTCCTCCAGGTCGAGCGTCCGGTAGCCGTCCACGGCGAGCTGCACCTCCGCCAGCGCCTCCGCGGCCAGCCGCCGCACGTCGGCCATCTCCCGCGCCGCGTTGCCCTCGGCCCCGGCCCGGGTGGCCAGCTTGGCGGCCAGCTCGCTCTTCAGCGAGATCACCGACAGGCTGTGCCCGAGCAGGTCGTGCAGGTCACGGGCGAAGCGCAGCCGCTCCTCCGCCACGGCCAGGCTCGCCTTGGCCTCCTTGCCGTCGTAGGCGTCCCTGATCGTCCACCACAGCCACCGCCACAGCCACACGCCCCCGGCCATCACCACGGCCGTGAGCGCCTGGAGCAGCAGGACCGGCTGCCACGGCTGACGCGTGATGGGGACGACCGCGGCGGTCGTCAACACGACCACGACCGCGCCGGTGCAGACGGCCGCCCAGGCCCGCAGGTACAGCACCGCCGCCGACAGCCACAGGAACGTCACCATCGCCCACATCCCGTCGCCGGTACCGGCCGACACAGGCGGCAGCAGTGCCACCGCGCCCGCCGACAGCAGCCCCGCCGCCATCAGCCGGACGCTGGGTGCCGGGCGGGTGTCGAACGCCTCACGCAGCAGGAACGGGAAGAGCCCGCACACGCCGAGCAGGCAGCCGCCCGCGGCCAGAGCCTGCGGCACGGAGATCTTCCCCGCCACGGCCACCGTCAGCACCATGCCCACGAAGGCGAGCGCCAGCAGGGCGGCCACGCCGTCCATCCAGTAGATGAGGAGGTTCCGCGCCGTGCGCGCCTGGCCTGCCACCGCCCTCCCCCTCGCCGGCGAAGTCATCTTCACTTGCCGGAATCCTATAGTTCGGGAGCCGGTGCGGCATTGGGTACGCCAGGGGGCCGGTCAGGCGAGGGTGTGCGCGAGGACGCGGGCCACGGCGGGCTCCGGCTCGGTGCCGCGCAGGGACAGCCAGGCCAGGTCGTTGCGGGCGGCGAACGCGGCCAGCGCCCGGGCGTCGGTCTCGCTCAGGTCGGCGGCGCCGTCCAGGACGGGGGTGAGGGCGACCTGGTGCCACGCGCCGGCGGGGCCGTCCATCCCCTGTACCTTGGCGACCTGCCGGACGGCGGCGCGCACGGCCGACGCGACGCGGCGCAGCCTGCCAGGGGACGAACCGGACGGCTCGATCGCGGTCAGCAGGTTGACGGTGGCGATGTCGGCGCCGTACAGGCGGGTGAGGTGGAGCATGGCGACGTCGCGCTCGGCCAGGCCGTCCTCGTGGAGCGGCAGCGTGAACGTCACGGGCAGCGGTCGCTCCCGCTGGAGCAGCCGCAGGGCGCGCGCCCGGCGGACCACGGCGTCCCGGTCGGCGGCGTCACGCGCCTCCACCTCGAGGTACGCGGCGCCGAGCCGGGAGACGGCGGCGCCGTAGACGGCGGCCAGGCTCTCCGGGGTGGGGCAGGCGGCGGCGAGCTCGCGGCCCCGGGTCCCGCCGAGCACGAGGCCCGCGCCGCCCCCTTCGTCGCGCAACGCACGGATCTCCGCGACCAGCGCGCCGTCCGGCTCCGCCGCCCGGACCATCGAGGGAGCCGGGGAGGGGCTGGGCGAAGGCGCGGAGGGTGACGGGGTGGCCTCGGAGGACGGGTCCGGGGACGGGGTGGAGGAGGTGGTCCAGGCGGGGGTGCAGGCTCCGGGGCCGGCCACCAGGTGGGCGAGGGCGTACCAGCGCGCCCCGGTGAGCCGGGCGTCGTCGGCGAGGTCGAAGCCCGGGTCGCGGCCGGGCTCGGCGAAGCGGACGAACGACGCGGGCCCCGCCGCGGCGGGCGAGGGCGCCGCGGGCGGCCTTGGCCGGGCGAGCGCCGGGGAGATCGACGGCGGGACGAGGTCGGGCAGGGCGCGGGCCGGCAGCATCGTGATCGACACCCCTGTCACGCCCGCGAGCCCGAGCGCGGCCAGGAACGCCAGCGGACGCGGCAGCGTGCCGTCGTGCCGCGCGCGCCGTCCCCCGCACGCCCGCCCGCGAGGGGACGACCGCGTTGCGGAAGCGCCCGTCCCGGACAGCCGCGAGTCGGACGACCGCGGGCCGGACAGCCGCGAACCAGACATGCGCCACCCCGAGTCGTCGGCCGATCACACAGAGCGTTGACGGCGACGGTAGCAAGCCGGACGGCTTCGCCGGGGGCGTTCTCCGGATGCCGTCCGCTCTATGCCGATAATGGCGACATGAAGTTGCGGATCTTCACGGAGCCCCAGGAGGGCGCCACCTATGACGACCTGCTCGCCGTCGCCCAGGCGACCGAGCGGCTGGGCTTCGACGCGTTCTTCCGGTCCGACCATTACCTGCGCATCGGCGCCGGCGATCCGGGGCCGGGATCCACGGACGCGTGGCTCATGCTGGCCGGGCTGGCGCGGGAGACCTCCAGGATCAGGCTCGGCACGCTGGTGACCCCGGCCACGTTCCGGTTGCCGGGCCCGCTGGCGATCAGCGTCGCGCAGGTGGACCAGATGAGCGGCGGCCGGGTCGAACTGGGCCTCGGCACCGGCTGGTTCGACCGGGAGCACGCGGCGTACGGCATCCCGTTCCCGCCCACGCAGGAACGGTTCGGCCGGTTCGAGGAGCAGTTGGAGATCATCGACGGGCTCTGGACGTCCGACGGCCCGTACTCGTTCGAGGGCGCCTACTACCGGCTGGCCGACTCTCCCGCGCTGCCGAAGCCGGTGCAGCGCCCGCGCCCGCCGATCATCATCGGCGGTGTCGGCGCCAAGCGCACGCCCCGGCTGGCGGCGAAGTACGCCGACGAGTACAACGTGCCGTTCCACACGGTGGAGGAGACGGGCGCGGCGTACGACCGGGTACGGCGGGCGGCCGAGGAGACCGGGCGCACGCTCGTCCTGTCGGCCGCGCAGACCGTGTGCGTCGGCCGTGACCAGGCCGAGCTGGAGCGGCGCGCGGCGGCGATCGGCACGGACCTCGCGGAGCTGCGCCGGAAGGGGCTCGCCGGTACCCCGGCCGAGGTGCTGGACAAGCTGGGCCGGTTCGGGGAGCTGGGCGCCGATCGGGTGTACCTCCAGCTCATGGACCTGGCCGACGCCGACCACCTGGAGCTGATCGCCGCCGAGGTGCTGCCGCACGTCTGATCCGCGGGCGATCGTCACCGACATATCGGTTGGCGTGGTTCGTCCTGGACCGGCACACTTGGCGCGTGCTGCTGACGATCTCGACGACCGCGAGACCGGCGACCGACCTGGGCTTCCTGCTGCACAAGCATCCCGACCGGGTGCAGGAGTTCGGGCAGTCGTCCGGCAAAGCCACCGTGTTCTACCCGGAGGCGGGCGAGGAACGCTGCACCGCCGCCCTCCTCCTGGAGGTCGACCCGGTGACGCTGGCCCGCTCACGCGGGAAGGGCTCGCCGGACTTCAGCCTGTCGCAGTACGTCAACGACCGGCCCTACGCCGCCTCGTCGCTGCTGGCCGTCGCGCTCGCCGACGTGTTCCGCACCGCGCGGGCGGGGCGGTGCGCGGCCCGGCCGGAGCTGGCGGCCACGCCGTTGCCGCTGGAGGTGCGGCTGCCCGCGCTGCCCTGCCGGGGCGGCCCCGACCTGGCGCGCCGGCTGTTCGAGCCGCTCGGCTGGGAGGTGTCGGCGCACGCCGTGCCGCTCGACGAGGGGTTCCCCGAGTGGGGGGACTCGCGGTACGTGACGCTCCGCCTCACCGGGACCGTCCGGCTGGCCGACGCGCTCAACCACCTGTACGTGCTGCTGCCCGTGCTCGACGACGCCAAGCACTACTGGATCGCGCCCGACGAGGTGGACAAGCTCGTCCGGGCCGGCGAGGGCTGGCTCGGGGCGCATCCGGAGCGGACGCTGATCACGCGGCGCTACCTCGGCCGGCGGTGGACGCTGGCCCGTGCGGCGCTGGCGCGGCTGGCGGAGCTGGGCGACGAGACGGAGGAGGCGCTGGAGCCGGCCATCCCGGAGGAGCCCTCCGCCACGGCCCCGGACTCCCCCGCCACGCCGGACGACCCGGCTCCTGACGCCGGGGAGGCGCAGGACGCCGAGCCGGAGGAGGCTCCGGCCGCCGAGGCGGAGCCCGCCGGGCCGCGGTCGCTCAGCGGGAAGCGGCGCGAGGCCGTGCTGCGCACCCTGGAGGAGCTGGGCGCGACCAGCGTCATCGACCTCGGCTGCGGTCAGGGCGAGCTGGTCGGCGAGCTGCTGGCCCGGCCCCGTTTCGCCCGCGTGGGCGGCATGGACGTCTCCCCCATGGCCCTGACCATCGCCGCGCGCAAGCTGAAGCTGGAGCGCATGCCGGCCACGCGGCGCGAGCGGCTGACCCTGTTCCAGGGGGCGCTCACGTACACCGACAAGCGGCTGACCGGCTACGACGCGGCCGTGCTCATGGAGGTGATCGAGCACGTGGACCCGCCGCGCCTGGCCGCGCTGGAGCGGGTGGTGTTCGGCCACGCCCGGCCCCAGCACGTGCTCGTCACCACCCCGAACATCGAGTACAACGTGCGCTACGAGTTCCTGACCGGGCTGCGCCACCCCGACCACCGCTTCGAGTGGACGCGGGCGGAGTTCGCGGCGTGGGCCTCGGACGTGGCCGCCCGCCACGGCTACACCGTCGCCCTGTTACCCGTGGGCGAGGACGACCCCGAGGTGGGCCCGCCGACGCAGATGGGAGTGTTCACCCGTGATCAGCGTTCCTGAGCTGTCCCTGGTGGTGCTGGTCGGGGTGTCGGGCAGCGGGAAGTCGACGTTCGCCGCCCGGCACTTCGGGCCGACCCAGGTCATCTCGTCCGACTACTGCCGCGGCCTGGTCTCCGACGACGAGAACGACCAGGCGGCGACTCCGGCGGCGTTCGAGCTGCTCCACCACATCGTGGGCGTGCGCCTGTCGCGCGGCCTGCTGACCGTGGTGGACGCGACGAACGTCCAGTACGGCGCCCGCAAGGCGCTCATCGACCTGGCCAGGCGGCACGACGTGCTGGCCGACGCCATCGTGCTCGACGTGCCCGAGGAGACGGCGATCGAGCGCAACGCCGCCCGTCCCGACCGCGACTTCGGGCCGGGCGTGGTGATCCGGCAGCGCAAGGAGCTGCGCCGCTCCCTGTCGAAGATCTCCAGGGACGGCTTCCGCAAGGTTCACGTGCTGCGCGGGCTCGACGCCGTCGAGAACGCCTCGGTGACGTACGAGAAGGCGTGGACCGACAAGCGGGAGCTGACGGGCCCGTTCGACATCATCGGCGACGTGCACGGCTGCCGCGCCGAGCTGGAGGAGCTGCTCGCGCGGCTCGGCTGGCAGGGGCCGCGGCACCCGGAGGGGCGCACGGCGGTGTTCGTCGGCGACCTGGTGGACCGCGGCCCCGACACGCCGGGTGTGCTGCGGCTGGTCATGGACATGGTCGAGGCGGGCACGGCGCTGTGCGTGGCCGGCAACCACGAGCAGAAGCTGGTGCGCGCGCTCAACGGCCGCAACGTCAGGACCACGCACGGCCTCCAGGAGTCGCTGGACCAGCTCGCCGCGCAGCCGCCGGAGTTCCGGGAGCGGGCGCGGGCGTTCATGGACGGGCTGATCAGCCACTACCAGCTCGACGGCGGCCGGCTGGTCGTCGCGCACGCCGGCCTGAAGGAGGCCTACCACGGGCGCGCGTCCGGCCGGGTCCGCTCGTTCGCCCTGTACGGGGAGACGACGGGCGAGACCGACGAGTACGGCCTGCCGGTGCGCTACCCGTGGGCCGACGACTACCGGGGGCGGGCCATGGTCGTCTACGGCCACACCCCGACCGTGCGGCCCGAATGGGTCAACAACACGATCTGCCTCGACACGGGCTGCGTGTTCGGCGGCGAGCTGACCGCGCTGCGCTACCCGGAGCGTGAGCTGGTGCGGGTGCCGGCCCAGAAGGTCTGGTACGAGCCGGTCAAGCCGCTCGGCGGCCCGCAGGGCTCGGCGCGTGAGCCGGGCATGCTGGACATCGACGACGTGCGGGGCACCCGGTACGTCGAGACCCGCTTCGGTCCCCGGGTCAAGGTGATGGAGGAGAACGCCGCCGCCGCGCTGGAGGTGATGAGCCGGTTCGCGGTGGACCCGCGCTGGCTGGTCTACCTGCCTCCGACGATGGCGCCGCCGGAGACGTCCACGCTCGACGGCTACCTGGAGCACCCGGCCGAGGCGTTCGCGGAGTTCGCCGCCGCCGGGGTCGGCGAGGTCGTGTGCGAGGAGAAGCACATGGGCTCGCGGGCCGTGGCCGTCCTCGCGCGGACGCCGGAGGTGGCGCGCGAGCGGTTCGGCGTCACGGACGGGAGCACGGGCGCCGTCTACACGCGTACCGGCCGGCCGTTCTTCGCCGACAACGGGCCGCTCGTGGACCGGCTGCGGGAGGCGTGCGCGCCGCTGTGGGCGGAGCTCGGCTCCGACTGGGTGGTGCTCGACTGCGAGCTGCTGCCCTGGTCGGCCAAGGCGGGCGAGCTGATCAGAACCCAGTACGCCTCGGTGGGCGCGGCGGCGCGGGTGGCGCTGCCCGAGGCCGTGTCGGCCCTGGAAGCGGCGGCCGGGCGCGGACTGGATGTGGGCGGACTGCTGTCGCGCACCCGGCGCCGCTCCTCCAACGCTGCCCTGTTCCGCGACGCCTACGCCCGCTACTGCTGGCCGGTCGACGGGCTGGACGGGGTGCGGGTGGCGCCGTTCCAGATTCTCGCCTGCGAGGGGCGGGCCGCGGCGCTGGAGCCGCACGCCTGGCACCTGTCCACGCTGGCGCTGCTGGACTCGCCGCTGATCACGCACACGCGCCACCGGTTCGTGTCTCTGGACTCGGAGGAGTCGCGGGCCGGGGCGGTGGCCTGGTGGGAGTCGCTGACGGCCGAGGGCGGCGAGGGCATGGTGGTCAAGCCCGCCGCGTACACGCCGGGGCGGGTCCAGCCGGGGGTGAAGGTCCGGGGACGCGAGTACCTGCGCATCATCTACGGGCCCGACTACACGGAGTCGCTGGACGTGCTGCGCAGGCGCTTCCTCGGCAAGAAGCGGTCGATGGCGCTGCGGGAGTACGCGCTGGGGCTGGAGGCCCTGTCCCGGCTGTGCGAGGGGGAGCCGGCCTGGCGCGTCCACGAGCCGGTCTTCGCGGTCCTCGCCCTCGAGTCGGAGCCGGTGGACCCGCGCCTGTAGGACGCGTCCTGCCCGAGGGCCCGACTGGTCCGCGCGCTGGCGCGCCCTCGCCGCGGAGCGCCAGAACCCCATGCGCGCCTACACCGCCCGCCGGGTGCGCCCCGAGGCGGGCGAGGTGGACGTGGAGGTGGTTGTGCGCGGCGAGCTCCTGCCCCCCGCCGTCCGCGCCGCCGCCGACCGGCTGCCGCCGCCCGTCTCTCACCGGTGGGAGGCGTTCCAGGACGTGGACGTCGACGCCGAAGAGCTCTGGGAGGTCCCCGAGGAGGAGCCGGAGGCCCGGCAGCCGCTGTACGCGTGGCTTGAGGTCCGGGGCGGCGGAGGTCAGGGGCGGGGGCACCACTCCTGGACCGCCTCGACGATGTCGGCGGCCTGCTGCCTGGTCACGTCGGTGAAGCGTTCCTGGGCGTCGCTCACCAGCTCCCTCCCCGGCTTGCCGCGCCGGATGTCGAGGCAGGTGGCGCGGGCCCGGCTCATCGCCGTGCCCTCCTCGGGCACCAGCCACGGGGCGATGTCCTCGAGCCGGTCCAGGAACGCGGCGCGCTGCCCCGGGCCAGGGCTCGGCTCCCGCATCGGTCCGGAACCGTCTCCGGCGGCGAGCGGGGCCTGCATGGCGGCGTGTCCCGCGTTCCGGGGAGGGAGCGGCTGCGGGCCTTCGGAGGCGACGAGCCCGGCCACGACCAGGGCGACGCTCACGCCGCCGACGAGCGCGGTCCCGGCCAGCGCGAGAATCCGTCTCCCACCCGGCCGGCCACCCGCCTCGCCCCGGACGCCCTCGGCTTCACCTTGCCGCGCGCTCATCTCGGGGAGCCCTGGGTGAGGCGGTGGGGAGGTCTGCGGCTGGGGAGGTTGCGGCTGGGGGCGCATGTTGCGCACGGTACGCCCCACATGACCACCGTCGTCCGTTTTTCTCCCAGATGGATGACCGAAACATTGATAAACGGCTATCCCTTAATCGGGAGCCATCGTTGGAGGTCACGTCCGCCACCCATCCGGGGACGCGAGCGAGCCGGGGGTACGCCCGGTGGGGCCGCGGGCCGTACGGGTGAGCTTCGGGCTCCGTCTTGATCCGAGCGAATCAGGCGAAAAGCAGGGGTGGCGGCCAGAACGACGTCCGGCGTCAGCGGCCGGACGTCGCGAGCTGGAAATGCCAGACGACCATCGCGGGCGCGTCGCCGTGGGCGGCCCGCGCGGCCTCCGGCACCAGGCCGGTCAGGGACCAGGGCCAGACGTCCCAGACCTCGGCCACCTCGGCCGAGGAGGAGGCGGCCGTAGGGGGCGCCTCGGCCGCGGAAGGCGTATCGGCGAGCCTCGGCTCCTCACAGCGGCGCACCTGCAGCCCTGCCGTCAGGGCGGCGCGCAGGTAGTCGCCGACCGTGTGACGGTAGGTGGCGATCCGGCCCGGCCGCCCGTCCGCCAGCCGTACGGGCGGGACGAAGCCCCGCGCCACCCCCTCGGGATGCATGTCAGAGACCACCAGATGCCCCCCGGGACGCAGGACCCGGGCGAACTCGGCCATCGCCGGCCCGAGTGACGGGACGTGCGTCAGCGCCAGGGAGCAGACCACGAGGTCCACGGAGTCGTCGGGCACCGGCAGGTCGCCCAGGTCGCCGAGCGAGAACACGCCCTGTGGCACCCGGGCGCGCGCCCGCGCGAGCATGTCCGGCGAGCCGTCCACGCCGAGGACCCGGTGGCCACGCCGGGCCAGGGACGCCGCGACCCGGCCGGTGCCGCAGGCCGCGTCCAGCGCGTCGCCCGCGGGAAGGCCGTCGAGGATCCGCCCGACGACGGGCTCCTCGATGTCGAACAGGCCGTTGGGCCCGTCGTAGGTGCCGGACCAGATGCGGTATCCCTCGGGGGCGCCCACGTTCGCCACCTCGACGGCCGCGCCCGCCAGCGCCTCGTCGTCGAGAAGCTTACGAATCTCGGCCAGTCGTGCCTCCACGAAGTCGCGGCCGAACTCACCCCTGAAGGAGCGCAGCAGCGCGACCCCCTCGACGCCGAGCAGGTAGGCCAGAGGATGTTCGTAGATCACGGCGCGACCCTAACGACACCCGTCCCTGGGACGCCATCCGATTTTCACCGCTGCACCGGGCCCACCAGGAGCGGGCCGCTCAGCATGCGCGGCGTGGGCACGACACCGGTGATCCTCGCCGCCAGGTGGAACGACCGGGCGACCGCGGTCGCGTAGAGGTCGTTCCAGTCCTCGCCTCCGGTCGTCGGCCCCAGGGGAAGGCCGACCTCCCGCATGAGCCCGTTGAGCCGATCCGGATCACTGCCCGACCGCATGTCCGGCATGTAGGGGTTGAAGCAGGTGACGGTCTCGCCGTCGACTGCGTAGGCGACATGGTGGTTGGCGTAGTCGTGGCGTAAGACGGTCACCACTTCACCACCGGAGGAGAGCCTCGCCAGGGTGTCTCCGCGGGCAGCCTTCCCGCCGTACAGTTCGAGGGCCACGCACCAGTCGCCGGCCTGGACGACTCCCACGTGTCCACCGCCCAGGGCGCCGCCGTACCTGTCGCCGAACTCGAACGCCGCGTGACCGTACTCGTCCAGGCTCATCACCCGCCCCTGAAGCGACTCTTGGGGCGCCCCCTGTCGCGCCTCCGGCGTCGCGAAACGGCGCAACACCTCGGCCGGTTCCAGTCCACGGAGGAAGGACAAACAGAAGATCTCATCGAACAGGTTGTCCTTGTGCCCCGCCGGAACCGCGAGCCAGCGGTACGGGGCGAGCAGGTCGGTCGCCATCGCCACTCCTTGATCGTTTCGGCGATGGTGCCCGACAGCACCGACAATCCGGCCGGTGGAGGGCGCGGCCCGCATCCTGTCCGCGTGAGCGCGCTAGGCGGGCCGTGCCCCCTCCAGCTGTTCGACGCAGCGCGCCAGCAGGGCGATCAGGGTCTCGCGCTCCTCGTCGCTGAAGGCGCCGGCGAGCCCGCGTTCGACGCGTACGGCGTTGGCGTCGGCCGCGGCCATCACCTGCGCGCCCTTGGCGGTGAGCCGCGTCTCCAGGATGTTCTTGTGCCACTCGTGCGGCGTCCGTTCGATCAGGCCCTGCTCCTGGAGGTTCCTGAGGACGGTGTTCATGGTGGGCGGCGTCACGCCGCACGCCCGGGCGAGCGCGGCGGCCGAGATGCCCGGGTTCTCCGCGAGGTGGAGCAGCGCCGCGTACTGGGGCACGGTCAGTCCGGCGGGCCTCAGCGCGGCGTTCTTGGCCGCGTTGAGCGCCTGCTCCGCGCGCTTGACGTGGAAGCCCAGGCGCTCGGAAACGGGCATCGAGGTCATCTCCGCATGGTAACCACCCTACGCAGCCGACGTTGACAGAGATTAGAACTCTAATTATCGTGCGTACTCGTTCTAATGATCTAACCCTTATGGGAGAGTCATGCCTTCCCTCAGTAGAGTCGCCGTCGTGGCGGGGGCGACCTTGGTCGTGGCGTTCTCCGGCGGCGCCCCCGTGGCCGCGGCCGGCACCGCCGCGCCGGTCTCCGCCCCGGCCGCGACCGTCTCCACCGCCTTCGAGCTGCCCGGCGCCCGGGTCTACCCCGAAGGCATCACCGCCGATCCGCGCACCGGCGACCTGTACGCCGGCTCCTACACCGACGGCGCCGTGTTCCGCATGACGCCCGGGCGGCGGGTCGCCGAGACCTTCCTGCCGGCCGGCGCCGACGGCCGGCACACCGCCAACGGCCTGGAGGCCGACCGCGCCGGCCGGTTGTGGGTCACCGACTCCACCAGCGGCGTCACCGTCTACGACATGCGCACCCGCGCGCCGCTCGCCCGCTTCGAGGTCCAGGGGGACGAGCCGACGTTCGTCAACGACGTCGCCATCGCGCCGGACGGCGCCGCCTACCTCACCGACAGCGCACGGGCCGTCGTCTATCGGGTCACCCCCCGCCAGCTCGCCCGGGCCCGCGGCGGCAGCGCGCCGCTCACGCCGTACGCGGATCTGAGCGACGCGGGCGCCCCGGGCGCGCCCGGCACGTTCACGCTGAACGGGATCGTCGCCGACCCCGCCGGCCGCTACCTGCTGACGGCGGACATGACGGGCGGCGGCCTCTACCGCGTCGACCTCGCCACCCGTGCCGTCCGGAAGGTCACGCTGGAGGGAGGCGACATGCTGCACGCCGACGGGCTGGAGCTGCGCGGCGCGACGCTGTGGGCGGTGCACAACACCGTCGACACGATCAGCCGCTGGCGGGTGACCCGCGACGGCACGGCGGCACGGGCCGAGCGGCGGCTGACCGACCAGGCCCTCCAGCTCCCGACCACGCTGACGTGGCACCGGGACGGCCTGTACGTCGTGCGTTCGCAGTTCGACAAGGGCGGCCCGATGGGCGACGGCACGCCGAGCCTGCCCTTCTCCGTCGCACTGGTGCGCGGGCTCTAGCTCACCCGCGGACGAGCAGCGCCACGCACTCCACGTGGTGAGTCTGGGGGGAAGGCGTCGAACGCGCGCAGGTCGGCCGGCTCGTAGCCCCGCTCGCCCAGCCACGCCACGACCGCGGGCCGACGAGGGGTTCCCGAGCGCGGCGAGCACGCGTCGCACCACGGCGGCGCCGAGCGGGACGACCTCCGGCGCCGGACGCGGCAGCCCACAGGTCGAGGAACAGGGCTGGGCATCTCCCCCTTCCTGTTCCCCGGCTACTTCCGCCCCCTGACCCTGTCGTGGCCGGCCGGGGCGGGCGCGCTGGTGGCGCCGAGCAGGGCGGCGCAGGGCGTGGTGGGCGTACTGGTCCTCGCACCGGCGGTCCGGGCGGCCGGCGGATGGGGCGCCGCCGCGCTCATACCGCGGAACCCGCCCCCCACCACCACGAGGTGCGGCACGCGAGCCCCG
>NZ_JBFAIA010000165.1:0-18325 GCF_040654455.1 Nonomuraea sp. NPDC050691 | reverse complement strand
GTCCCGGCAGCGTCCCCCGGGCCGGCCGCCGCGCCCGGGTTGCCGGCCGGACCGGCCACGGCCCCGGCCGGTTCTCCCGGACGGGTGGCGGTGCTCGCCAAGCCGCCGGTGCGCAAGCTGGCGCGTGACCTCGGCGTCGACCTGACGGCGCTGACCGGCACGGGCCCGCAGGGCACCATCACCCGCGACGACGTCCACGCCGCCGCCCGATCCCCCCAGCCCGCCGCGCCGGCTGGGGAGCGCGCGACGACCCGGACGGCCGAGCGCGAGGAACGCATCCCGATCAAGGGCGTGCGCAAGATGACGGCCCAGGCCATGGTGGCCAGCGCCTTCACCGCGCCGCACGTCACCGAGTTCCTCCAGGTGGACGTCACCGAGACGATGGCGGCGGTGCGGCGGCTGCGTGAGCTGCCCGACTTCGCCGAGGTCAAGGTCTCGCCGCTGCTCCTCGTGGCCAAGGCCGTGCTCGTCGCCGCCCGGCGCCACCCGATGATCAACTCGGCCTGGGACGAGCAGGCCCAGGAGATCGTGGTCAAGCACTACGTGAACCTGGGCATCGCCGCCGCCACCCCGCGCGGCCTCGTGGTCCCCAACGTCAAGGACGCCCACGAGCTGTCCCTCCCCGAGCTGGCCCGGGGGCTCACCGAGCTCGCCGAGACGGCCAGGGCCGGCCGCGCCCAGCCCGCCGACATGGCGGGCGGCACGTTCACGATCACGAACGTGGGCGTGTTCGGCGTCGACGCGGGCACCCCCATCCTCAACCCGGGTGAGGCCGCGATCCTCGCCTTCGGCCAGGTCAGGGACATGCCCTGGGTGGTGGACGGCGAGCTGGCGGTGCGCAAGGTCACCACGCTGGCGCTGTCGTTCGACCACCGGATCGTGGACGGCGAGCTGGGCTCGCTGTTCCTCCGCGACGTCGGCGCCATGTTGGAGGACCCGCTGCGCATGCTCGCCTGGAGCTGACGCTTGAGGCTCGGGGCGGACGGCCCCCGCGAGTCGTCCGCCCCGGGCCCGAGCCGGCATGGCGCGCCTCGGTAGGGTGATCGCATGATTCGCCATGTCGTGCTGTTCACCTGGACCGATGACGCCACCGACGAGCAGAAGGCCGCGGTGGCGACCGCGCTGGGCAAGCTGCCGGACGCCATCCCCCAGATCCGGGCCTACACCTTCGGTCCCGACGCGGGCATCAACCAGGGCAACCACGACTTCGCGGTGGTCGCCGACTTCGACACCCTCGACGACTACGTGGTCTACCGCGACGACCTGGGGCATCAGGCGGTGATCGCGGAGTACATCAAGCCCATCCTGGCGAGCCGCGCCGCCGTCCAGCTCAGCCTGTAGGGGCCTCGTCGGTCCAGCCGCGCTGCTTGATCACTTCCCACCGGAACGGCGTGCCCGGCTCGATGTCGGCGTAGTCGGGGTTGGCCTTCCGCAGCACCTCCTGGAAGCCCAGCAGCTCGCCGCTCTCCCGGTCCAGGAGGATGAGCTCCTGCATGTCGTTGTCGCGCGGCGGCTGCACCAGCGCGACGCCCACCCGCCCCTCGACGTCGGTGACGCCGTCGCGCACCGTCACCCCGGGGAAGGCCGCCAGCATGCGGTAGAGCGCGGCCGTGGTGGCGGGAGTGATCTCCTTGTCCGTGAGGAGCCACCTGGAGAGGTTCCACAGGAAGCTGTCCTGCGACTCCGGCGCGCCCTGCGGGAACAGCTTCGTCAGGTGTGCCCTGAGCGCCGCGGGTTCGGTGGGAAGCTGCGCCGCCGGGCCGACCGGGTAGCCGACCGAATCGGCGGGCAGGGTCTCGATCCGCGCCTTGCCGACCCGGCAGCGGTCCTTCGCCGTGCACAGCGCGGGCGAGCCCGCCTCCTCCCACGCCCGCTCGTCGGCGGCCGTGAGCGGTTCGGCCGACAGGTTGGTGCGCTCGGTCCGGATGATGGAGCCGTCGCGCCACACCACGTCCTTGGTGCGCTTCTGGACCGTGTACGCACCCTTCGGCGAGTACAGGTACACCTCTAGCGTCTCCCGCCGCCACCGGGCCCCGCTGCCGGGCGGCTGGGCCGCCAGACGGTCCAGGGCGGTGTCGAGCACGGTGTTCGCGGCGGGCTGGGTCGCCGTGCTGACCGTGCCGTCGCCGAGCCGTGGGATCACCACGACGCCGCCGACCAGTACGGCCGCCGCGGTCGCGGTCGCGACCACCCACGACCAGCGGAGCCTCGGACGGCGCCGGGCCCCGCCGAGCACCCGCGCCCGCACCGCGAGCACCCGCGCGTCGTCGGCGGGCGGGACGTCGGGCATGACGTCGTCGACGAGCTGGAATTCCTTCATCAGAGCTCCACCCCCAGGGAGTCGCGCAACTTGGTACGGGCCCGGCTCAGCCGGGAGGCGACGGTGCCGTTGGCGACGCCGAGCGCCGCGGCCACCTCGTCGTAGGTGAGCTCGCCGTACGCGACGAGCAGCACCACGTCGCGCTCGCCGCGCGACAGGCCGGCCAGCGCGGCCGAGAGCTTCTGCAGGGTCACGCCGGCGGAGACCCGGTCCACGATCCGCTGGTCGTGGGCGTCGTCGTCCTGTGGCGGCCCGGACCGGGCCAGCGCCCGGTAACGCCGTACCTCGGCGCGCCGGTGGCGGCCGACGAGTTTGGTGGCGATGCCGTACAGCCAGGGCCTGACCCCGCCCTGGGAGGCGTCGAAGCTGTGCCGGCGGCGGAAGGCGACGAGGAAGGTCTCGGCCGCCAGGTCCTCCGCGATGTCGAGGTCGAGCCGCCGCCCGACGTAGCGGCGGATCTCCTCGTAGTGGGCGTCGAAGACGGTCGCGAACCTCTCGGGGTCCGCGACCGCTCCGTCGAGGGATGCGGTCATGCAAGGGTCTCCTTGCCGGGGAACGTGAACACCCGTGATTGCCCGTTCCCGGGAGACCCTTCCGAAGAATCCGTCAGATTTCCGGCGGGTTGTTCTCCCGGTGCATCAGCCGGTCGTCGGAGGTACGGCCGCGCCGGGGCGCGAGCACGACGCTGAGCACGATGCCGATGCCGCCGACGATCATGAAGATGAGGCCGATCACGTCCATGTGGACGGCGTCGCCGAACACGTCGGGCTCGATGGCGAACTTCAGGATGGCGCCGAGCGTGAGGATGAAGATGCTGACCCCGACACCCATGACGACCTCCGGAGGCAAACGGCGAGTACGCCCACGGTCATACCCGGGTCACGGCGATCACACCCTCAGGCGAGGCAGGAGAGTGGGCGCCCGCCGTTGAAGGTGATCATGTCGCCGACGGCCGCGAAGAGGTCGATGTCGCCGCCCCTCGCCAGGCCGTCCAGCTCGGCGTAGGCGCGGTGCAGGTTGCCGACGATACGTTCGGGGTCGAGCAGCCCGGCCCATTCGCCGAGGTCGGTCTCGCGGGCCGTCTCCAGCGGCGTGAGCCCCGCCGCCCGGCCGCGCTCGGCCGTCTCGCGGACGAAGCGCAGGTAGCCGCGCACCCGCCCGATCACCTCGGGGCCGCACACGTCGCCGTGGCCGGGCACGATCGTCTCGGCCCCCAGCTCCTCCAGCAGGTCCAGCGCCTCCAGCGCGCCGTCCACCGAGCCCATCAGCACGAACGGCGTGCCGCCGTTGAAGAGCAGGTCGCCGGAGAACAGCAGGCGGCGCTCCGGGATCCACACGTAGGAGTCGTTGGTGGTGTGGGCGGCGGTGCCGATGTGCCGCACCTCGCAGCGCAGCTCGTCGGCGTGGAGGGTCACTCCGTCGGTGTAGGTGAGGAACGGCGCCACGGCCTCCAGCTCGCCCCACTCGACCTCGGGTGACCAGGCGGCCCGGTAGGCGGGGATGCCCTCGGCCAGGATCAGCTCGCGGGTCCGCTCGTGGGCGACGATCGTGGCCTCGGGGAACAGGTAGTTGCCGAAGGTGTGGTCGCCGTGGTGGTGGGTGTTGACCAGCGTCGTGATCGTCCGGCCGGTGACCCTGGCGACGGCCTCACGGTAGGCGCGGGTGCGGCGCTCGGTCGAGCAGGCGTCGATCCCGATGACGGCGCGCCGCCCGGCCAGGAACCCGGTGTTGTTGATCCACCAGCTCCCGTCGGGCTGGACGTAGGCGTACACGCCGTCGGAGACCTCTTCGACGCGCGGCGGGGGGAGCGGCTGGTCGTGGGGAGTGGCGCTCATGGGCCGACCGTACCGCCAGGACGCCCGCTCCGGTGGCCGGAGCGGGCGTCAGGGGGGAACCGATGAGGACTGGCTAGAAGGCCTCCTCCGGCAGCTCCATGAGCTCCTGGCCGGTGCCGGCCAGGACGCGCCGCTCGGCCGCCAGGCGCGGCAGCACGGTCTTGGCGAAGAACGACGCGGCGGCCACCTTGCCCTGGTAGAACGGGTCCTCGCCCTCGGCCAGACGGGCCAGGGCCACCTCGGCCTGGCGCAGCAGCAGCCAGCCGATCACCAGGTCGCCGAGCGCGAGCAGGAGCCGGGTGGTGTTGAGGCCGACCTTGTAGACCTCCTGCGGCTGCTCCAGCGAGCCGAGCGCCCAGCCGGCCATGGTGTCGCCCATGGCCTTGACGTCGGCCGCGGCCTCGGCGAGCAGCGCGCGCTCCTCCTTGAGCCGGCCGTTGCCCGCCTCGGAGCCGGCGAAGGCGTTGACCTCGTCGAGCAGCGCGCCGACGGCCGCGCCCTGGTTGCGCAGGATCTTCCGGAAGAACAGGTCGAGGCCCTGGATCGCGGTGGTGCCCTCGTAGAGGGAGTCGATCTTGGCGTCGCGGATGTACTGCTCGATCGGGTAGTCCTGCAGGTAGCCGGAGCCGCCCAGGGTCTGCAGGGAGCGGGCCAGCAGCTCGTACGACCGCTCGGAGCCGACGCCCTTGACCAGGGGCAGCAGCAGGTCGTTCATGGCGTGCGCCCGCCGGTCGTCCGGGTTCATCTGGATGGCGTCCTGGAACGTCGCGGTGTAGAGGACCAGCGCCCGCATGCCCTCGGCGTACGCCTTCTGCAGCATGAGCTCGCGGCGGACGTCGGGGTGGTGGGTGACGGTCACGCGCGGCGCGGCCTTGTCGGCCATCCTGGTCAGGTCGGCGCCCTGCACGCGGGACTTGGCGTACTCCACGGCGTTGAGGTAGCCGGTGGAGAGTGTGGCGATGGCCTTGGTGCCGACCATCATGCGCGCGTGCTCGATGACCATGAACATCTGCTTGATGCCCTCGTGGACCTCGCCCACGAGCCAGCCGATCGCCGGGTGCCGGTCGCCGAAGGTCAGCTCGCAGGTGGTGGAGACCTTCAGGCCCATCTTCTTCTCGACATTGGTGACGTAGACGCCGTTGCGCTCGCCGAGCTCGCCGTTGTCGAGGTTCACGTGGTACTTGGGCACGAGGAACATGGACAGGCCCTTGGTGCCGGGACCGTGGCCCTCGGGGCGGGCCAGCACGAGGTGGAAGATGTTCTCGGTCAGGTCGTGCTCGGCGCTGGTGATGAAGCGCTTGACGCCCTCGATGTGCCAGCTCCCGTCGGGCTGGCGAACGGCCCTGGCCCGGCCGGCGCCGACGTCGGAGCCGGCGTCGGGCTCGGTGAGGACCATGGTGGCGCCCCAGTTGCGCTCGATGGCGAGCTGGGCGAAGCGCTTCTGGTCGGGGGTGCCGAGCTTCCACAGGGTGTAGGCGAAGTTGGGGCCCGCGGCGTACATGTAGAGGGCGGGGTTGGCGCCGAGGATCATCTCCGCGGTGGCCCAGGCGAGGCTGCGGGGGATCCCGGGGCCGCCGAGCTCCTCGGGCAGGTCTAGGTTGGCCCAGCCGCCGTCGAGCAGCGCCTGGTACGACTTCTTGAACCCGGCGGGGACGGTCACGGTGCGCGTCTCGGGGTCGAAGACCGGCGGGTTGCGGTCGCCCTCCTCGAACGAATCGGCGAGCACCCCTGTGGCCAGCCTGTTGACCTCGTCGAGGATGCTGCGCGCGACGTCCTCGTCCATGTCCGCGTACGGGCCCGTGCCGAGGATCTCGCTTCGCCCGAACACCTCGAAAAGGTTGAACTCCAGGTCACGCAGGTTGCTCTTGTAGTGGCCCATGGGTGCTGATCTCCTTGACCCGAGGTCTTTATCTACTGGCTAGTAACCTTACTCCTAATGCTACCCGCGGGTAACAGCGGATATGCGTGGCATGCTCATCTCCATGGACGCCGAAGAACTCGCCGCGCGCTGGCGAGAACGCCTGGAATCGTGGGCCATCCCGCCCGAGATCCTGGCGAACGCCCCCACCGACCCGTGGGGCCACTCGCCGGTCCGCTTCGCCGCGCGTACCGACAGGGCACTGGCCGAGCCCGACGACGGGCCCACGATGACCCGGCTCGCGGAGGCCCTGCCCGAGGGGGGCACACTGCTCGACGTCGGCGCCGGCACGGGCGCCGCCTCGCTGCCGCTGCACGAGCGGATCGGCCGGCTGCACGCGGTCGACACCTCCGCCGCGATGCTGGCCGAGCTGGCGGTGCGGGCCGACAAGCTGGGGGTCGCGCACACCACGGTCGAGGGACGCTGGCCCGACGTGGCCGAGAAGGTGCCGGTGGCGGACGTGACGGTCGCCGCGCACGTCGTCTACAACGTGCCCGACCTGGCCGGATTCCTGCGCGCCCTCGACGAGCGCACGAGCGGGCGCGTGGTGATCGAGCTCACCCACCGCCACCCCATGAGCTGGCTGACCCCGTTGTGGGAGCACTTCCACGGTGTCAACCGGCCCGTGCGCCCCATCGCCGAGGACTGCGTCGCGCTGGCCGCCGCCCTCGGGTACCGGGTCAACGTCGAGGAACGCGAGGCGCCGCTGGAACGATTCAGCAGCCTGGAGGAGCTGGCGGCCGGCGCCTGCCGCCGGATCTGCCTCGACCCCTCCCGCGCGGACGAGGTCGCCGAGACCGCGCTCGAGCTCGGCATGTGGCCGCTGCCGCGCGAGCGCTGGGTGACGATCTGGTGGGAGTGACCCCGGCCGCGGCTCCCGGTAGGGGACTTATCAGGGACGATCCCCGATGTGGCCAGGGTGACCGGCGAGGCACCCTGGCCGTATGAACGAAATCACTCGACGCGACGAAGTCTCGCTGTCCGGCGCCGCGCTGCGCGGCGCGCCCTGGAAGGCCGCGGCCGTCGGCGGCGGTGTGGTGGCCGGTGCGAGCTTCGGCCTCGGAGCCCTGCTCGGCGACGGCGACCTGGTGTGGGCGCTGGGCCTCGGCATCAACCTGTTCGCGCTCATCGCCGCGATCGGGGCGGTCTCCAAGCCGGACGAGGGTGACCGGGTGACCCGGCAGGCCCGCCGGTGGGCGCTGAACCACCCGTGGAAGTTCGCGCTGCTGCCCGCCGGCATCGCCACGGTCCTGGACTACCCGGTGCAGCTCGTGCTCGACGGCGAGGGCGTGTTCGGCTCGGCCTTCCAGTCGATCTGGCACGGCGCGCTGGTCTACCTGATCGCCGGCATCCTGGCCATGACCATGAAGGGCCGCGCGCGCTAGCCCAGCAGCCCGTCCTTCTCGGCCTGGCTGCGGCACACGCAGAACTCGTTGCCCTCGGGGTCGCGCATGGTCACCCAGCCGGTCCCGTCCGGATTGCGGTGGTCCTCGAAGAGGGTGGCGCCGAGCTCCAGCAGGCGCTCGACCTCCTCGTCGCGGGTGCGGCCCTCGGTGCCGTTGACGTCGAGGTGGACGCGGTTCTTGACGGTCTTGCCCTCGGGGACGCGGATGAACAGCAGGAAGGGGTCCTGCTTGGTGCGGAGCATGACCTCGTCGTCGCCCGGCTCGTTCTCCTCGTGGAGCGGCAGCCCGGTGACGTTGCTCCACCAGCTCCCCAGCTCGTACGGGTCGGCGGCGTCGATGGTCACAGCGTGAATCTCAATCATGCGATCACCCAATCGCGACACCGGCAAAACCGTCAAGCGGGTTACTGGCATGATGCCCGGTATGTCGGACATCGTGCTTGTGGAGCTGGGCGTAGGCGACGTGGAGCGCCTGCGGGAGATCAGGTTGAGGGCGCTGCTCGACGCGCCGGAGGCGTTCGCGTCCACGTACGCCAGGGAGAAGGACTTCACGCCGGAGCAGTGGGCCGAGCGGCTGGGCGCGCCGGAGTCACGGTGGCTGGTGGCCACGGACGGCACGGCCGACCTCGGGCTGGTGTGCGCCCGCGAGGAGAACGGCGGGATCCATCTGCTGGCGATGTGGGTGGCGCCGGAGGCCCGGCGTCGCGGGGTCGGCTCGCTGCTGGTGGACGAGGTGGTCGCCGGGGCGCGCGCGGCGGGCGCCGAGGAGGTGCGCCTGTGGGCCGTGGACGCCAACGAGGCCGCCCGCTCCCTCTACCTGCGCAAGGGATTCACCCCCACGGGTCGGACGATGAGGCTGCCGTCCAGCCCGGAGCTGGGGGAGTCGGAGTACGCGCTGTCGCTGCTGTTCCGCCTGGCCAGGGCCGAGGACGTGCCCGCGATCGTGGCCATGCTGGCCGACGACCCGCTGGGCGCCCGTCGTGAGGGCGACCCGGGCGACGAGCGTTATCTGAAGGCGTTCGCCCGCATCGACGCCGACCCCTACGACGAGCTGATCGTGGCGGAGGTCGGCGGCAAGGTCGTGGGCACCATGCAGCTCACCTACCTGGCCGGCCTGTCGCGCCTGGGCGCCGAGCGCTGCCAGATCGAGGCGGTCAGGGTCGCGGCCTCCACCCGGGGACAGGGCCTGGGCCGCAGGATGATCGAGTGGGCGGTGGACCGGGCGCGGGCCCGGGGCTGCGCGATGGTGCAGCTCACCTCCGACAAGACGCGCGCCGACGCGCACCGCTTCTACGACTCGCTCGGCTTCGCCAACTCCCACGAGGGATTCAAGCTCGCGCTGAGCTGAGCTGGGCGACCATCCAGCGGCACCACTCGGCGCGATGCCGCTCGTAGCCGAGCCCGCACCGCAGCGTCGCGTAGTTGCCGAAGCGGGGGTCGCCCGGGTCGGGAGGCCCTCCGAACAGCTCCTCCTCGCGCTCGTACTCGGCCAGTCGCTCCTCGTGCATCCGGAGCTGCTCGGCGAACAGCCGCCTGACCAGCTCGGGGTCGGCCAGCCACGACGCGTACGTCTTGAGCACCAGCTCGTCGCGCTCGGGCCGCTCGCGAGGCGGCTCGGTCACCCACGCCCGCAGCGCGTCGCCACCCTCGGGCGTCATCCGGTAGACCTTCTTGTCCTGCGGCCCGGGCCCGTGCCGGGTCTCGAACGCGACGAGCCCGCCGGCCGCCAGTTTCTGCAGCTCGGCGTGGATCTGGCTGTGCCGGGCCGTCCAGAAGTACGACACGGGCCGTCGCATGGCGGCGGCGATGTCGTACCCCGTGCGCTCGCCGCGCGCCAGCACGGCCAAAATCGCGTACCCAAGCGTTGAGGTCATCGTGCGCCCAAGGATATTCTGCCGCCAGGCTATGTCACTTCTGACATAGTCTGAGGAGAGGGGACGGCATGCGCGCGAGCATCGGCCTGGCGGGACTCTTGGTGGCGCTGACCGCCTGCGGGGGCACGGTCGGCACCGCGGCCCCGCCTTCCGGGACGCCCGCGCCGACGCCGAGGGCGACGACGGCCGCCCCGTCGCCGTCGCCGTCCCCCGTGGTCACCGGCCCGAACGTCAGCGGCTGCTTCACCGAGGAGGACGGCAGGATCTTCACCCACGGCGACGACCTGCCCGGCGTCGTCACGGGCAAGGGGGACGCCGGCGTGGTGATCACGTACGAGCGCAACGGCAACGTCTGCACCTGGCGCCCGCTCTCCGACCGCCTCGTGGCGGCCGGCTACCGCGTCCTGCTGTACGCCAGGGACAGCAGGACCCCGCCGGAGGACGTCGCCGTGGCCATGGCCGAGCGGCTGGCCAAGGAGAAGGGCGTCAAGCGGCTGTTCTTCGTCGGCGGTTCCATCGGCGCCACCACCGCGCCCCTCGCGGCGGCCCGGCTGGGCGGCAGGACGGCCGGGGTCGTGGCCCTGTCAGGCGCGATCGACCCCGGCGACGCGGCGAGGATCACCGTCCCGCTGCTCCAGATCGGCACCGAGAACGACGGCTACGGCGGCGCCGCGGACCTCCGGGCCGCCCACGACGCCGCCACGAAGGCCGCCGACAACGAGCTCTTCGTCGTCAAGGGCGAGAGCGCGCACGCCTCCGCGATGTTCCGCGCCCCCTACGGCCCTCAGGTGCTCGACCGCATCCTCGCCTTCATGAACCGGCACCGTCAGACGGACAAGGAGTGACCTCGACCAGGTTGTCGTGGTAGACCGCGCCCCTGCCGAGGTCCGCGTCGTGCTCGCGGACGACCGCGTTCGGGTTGGCGCCGCCCGGCACGTGCTTCGGCCAGTGTCCCTTCGGCGAGGCGACCACGCCCCGCGCCACCCGGTCGCTCACCTCCACCACGGCCAGGAACTCGCCACCGCCGTTGTGCACCCGCGCGAGCCGCCCGCTCTCCAGCCCCCGCGCGGCCGCGTCGGCCGGGTTGACCAGCACCACCGGGTCCTTGGCGCGGCGCCGCAGCTCGGGGTTGTTGGCGAACGTCGTGTTGAGGAACGTGTGCGCCGCCGGCGTGATCAGGGTCAGCGGGTACGGCCCGCGGCCCGCCTCGCGCGCCGACAGCGACGGCACGTACGCCCTGCCCCGCGACGGGAAACGCGTCCGGCCGGTCCTCGTCGGGAAGCCCTCGGCGAACGGCGTGAACGGCTTGGGGTAGTTCATCCGCACCCAGCCCTCCTTGCGTAGCCGGTCGAGCGTGACGCCCTCCATCGACGGGTGGTCGCTCGCGAGCAGCTGCTCGGCCAGCTCCAGGTCCGAGTCGTACAGCGACGGCTCGGTCAGCCCCATGTGCCGGGCCAGGCGGCGGAACGTCTCCGTCGTGGACAGGCACTCGCCCGGAGGCTCCACCGCGGGCTCGTTCCAGTGGAGGTACATGTGTCCGTAGCCGGCGTGCAGGTCGGCGTGCTCGATCTGCATGGTCGCGGGCAGCACGATGTCGGCGTAGTCGACCGTGTCGGTCGGGAAGTGCTCCATGACCACCGTGAACAGGTCCTCGCGGGCCAGCCCGCGCCTGATCGCACCGGTGTCGGAGGTGGAGCCGAGCGGGTTCGCGCCGTACACCCACAGGCACTTGACCGAGTCCAGCTCCGGGTCCAGCTCCGAGCCCAGGCGCGTCATCGTCAGCGTGCGGACGGGCCGGGCGAGCAGATCGTCCCGCGGGTCGATGTTCAGGTGGACGTGGCCGCTGGTGGAGTAGGCCACGCCGCCGCCCGGGTACCGCCAGTCGCCGGTGACGGCGGCGATCGCGTTGATCGTCCGCATCGCCGTGCCGCCGCCCTCGTGCCGCTGGATGCCCATCGTGGCGCGGATGGCGGTCGGCCTCGTGTGCGCGAGCCTCATCCCCAGGCTGTGGACATCCTCGGCCGGGATGCCGGTGATCTCGGCCACCCGCTCGACCGGGTGGGCGAGGATCTCCTCGCGGAACGCCTCCCAGCCCGCCGTGTGCTCCGCCAGGTACTCCTCGTCCTGCGCGCCCTCGGCGAGCACCACATTGAGCAGCCCGAGCGCGAGCGCCGCGTCCGTGCCCGGCCGGATGGCCAGATGCCGGTCCGCCTGGTCGGCCGTCCTCGTGCGGATCGGGTCGATCGCGACCACGTACGCGCCGTTCGCCCGCGCCTCCTGCACGAACTTCCACAGGTGGTGGCCGCTGGTCAGCGGGTTCGTCCCCCACAGCAGGATCAGCCGGGACAGCGCGAAGTCCTCCGTGTCCATGCCGCCCGCGGTGCCGTTGGCCAGGGTCAGGCCGGAGGTGCCCGCGCTGGAGCAGATGTTCAGCCAGTGCTTGGAGGCGCCCAGCACGTTCCAGAACCGCCGCCCGGCCGCGCCCTCGCACCCCTGGAGGTAGCCCAGCGAGCCGGTGCCCTGGTACGGCCAGATCGCCTCGCCCCCGTGCTCCTCGATGATCCCGCGCAGCCGGGCCGAGATCTCCTCCAGGGCCTCGTCCCAGGAGATCCGCTCGAACCGGCCCGACCCCTTGGGGCCCGTGCGGCGCAGAGGGTGGAGGATGCGGTCGTCCGCCCGGGTGTGCTCCAGGTAGCGGTTCACCTTCACGCACAGCGCGCCCCGGGTGTAGGGATGGTCCGGGTTGCCGCGCAGCTTCACGGCCTCGCCGTCCTCGACGGTGACCACCCAGGAGCAGCCGTCCGGGCAGTCCAGCGGACACGCCCCCAAAACTCGCAATTCGCCCGACATGCCGCCAGCTTATTCGGGCAGCCCGCCTTTCTCCGAGAGCCCGGAGGGCACCCCGTGACGCGGCACGGGTCCCGCGGCGGTAGAAATCGAAGAGACACCACCCGGTTCGCTAACCGAGGTGACGATTGGGGACACTAACGGCCAAAGATCGTACGGACCGGCCGGGAAGGTGCAGAATCGCAGTCGGTGGCCGACATCAGGGAACGTGACGACACGGGGGACCTCACGGAAGGGGATCCCGCCGTGGCTGAGGCGCGCCCGGACCACGACGTCTACGTGGTCGAGCCGCTCCTCCCGCAACGCCTGCGCCGCCCCTCCGACCTGCTGCGCTTCGGCGCCACCCTCGCCGCCATGGTGGCCGTGCTGCTGATCGCGCTCGTCGCCAAGCAGACCCTGAACGGGCTGGAGAAGGACGTCACCGAGGGCGCCACCCGGCTGCCCGAGCTGCTCAGCCGGGTCGCGACGTTCCTGGGCGGCGCCGCGCTGCTCGTCGTGCCCGTCGCCTTCGCCGTCGAGCGGGTCTTCCACCGCGACGGCCTGCGCGTCGCCGAGGGCCTGGTCGCCGCCATCCTCGGCATGGTCATCTCGTTCCTCCTCGGGAGCTGGATCGTCACCGCCGGGCCTGTCGACCTGCGCCTCCTGCTGACCGGCAACCGCGACATCGAGCCGCTCAACACGCTGCTCACCTCGGTCATCGCCTACTCCACGGCCGTCCGCATCTCCCGCCGCCCCACCTGGCGCGCCCTCATGTGGACCGTCATCGGGCTGTACGCCCTCGCCTTCTTCACCGGCTACCAGATCACGCTCGTCGGCGGCATCGTCACCGTCCTGCTCGGCATGGCCATCGGCTACGGCACCCTGTACGGCGTCGGCAGCCCCAACACCCGGCCCCCGGGCAACGCCGTCGTCACCGCCCTGCGCAAGCTGTCCTTCTCGCCCGTCTCGGCCCGCCGCATCGACGACGACCACCAGGGCAGCCGCCGCTACGCCATCGGCCTCAAGGACGGCAGCAGCCTCGACGTCACCGTCCTCGACCGCGACCGCCAGGTGGCCGGCCTGCCGTACCGGCTGTGGCGGCGCATCCGGCTCAACTCCGAGACCCGCCGCCGCGCGATCCGCTCGCTCCGCGCCGAGCTGGAGCGCGAGGCGCTCATGGCGTACGCCGCCCAGGCGGCCGGCGCGAGCACCCCCCGCCTCCTCGGCACCAGCGAGATCGGCACCGAGGCCGCCCTGCTCGCCTACGAGCACCTCGACACCCGGCCCCTCGACGAGGTGCCCGACTCCGAGATCGACGACAACGTGCTCGCCCAGATCTGGGAGCAGATCGAGCTGCTGCAGATCCAGCGGCTCGCCCACCGGCGGCTCACCGGCGAAGGCATCCACCTCGACGCCGCCGGCCGCGTCGTGCTGACCGACGCGCGCAGCGGCGAGATCGCGGCCGGCGACCTGCTCCTCCGGCTCGACGTCGCCCAGCTCCTGACCTACCTCGCGCTGCGCGTCGGGCCCGAGCGCTCCGTCCGCGCCGCCGCCGCCGTCATGGGGCCCGACGCGCTCGCCGCCGCCCTCCCGCTGCTCCAGCGCATCGCGCTCACCCGCGAGACCCGCGCGGCCCTGGCCAAGGACAAGGCCCTGCTCGGCAACCTGCGCGAGCAGATCGTCGCGCTCAAGCCGCAGAACAAGGTCGAGGAGATCCGGCTGGAGCGCTTCCGGCCGCGCACGCTCGTCACCATCATCGCCAGCGCCCTCGCCGCCTACTTCCTGCTGTCGCAGCTCAGCCGGGTCAACCTCGTCCAGGTCGTCACCACGGCCAACTGGGCATGGTCCGGCGCCGCGCTCGTCGCCTCGTTCGTCAGCTTCGTGGCCGCCGCGCTCATGCTGCGCGGGTTCGTGCCCGAGCACCTGCCCCTCTGGCGTACCGTCCTGGTGCAGTTCGCGGCGTCGTTCGTCAAGCTCGTCGCGCCCGCCGCCGTGGGCGGCATCGCCATCAACACCCGCTACCTGCAAAAGCGCGGCATCTCGCCCGCGTCGGCGGTGGCCAGCGTGGGCGCCTCGCAGCTCGTCATGCTGATCTTCCACATCGGTCTGCTGCTGCTGTTCGCCTACATCACCGGGTCGAACACCGCCACGTCCTTCACCCCGTCACGAGGGCTGGTCGTGGCGATGCTCGCCGTCGCCGTGCTGGCCGTGGCGTTGCTCGGCGTGCCGCAGCTGCGCCGGCTCATCACCGGACGCATGCGACGGCTGTTCTCCAACGTGCTGCCACGCCTGCTCGACGTGCTCCAGTCGCCGAGCAAGATGATCGAGGCCTGCTTCGGCACCCTCATGATCACCCTGGCGTTCGTGGCCTGCCTCGACGCGTGCGTGGCGGCGTTCGGCGGCTCGCTCAGCTTCACCACCGTCGCCGTCGTCTACCTCACCGCCAACGCCATCGGCTCGGCCGCGCCCACGCCGGGCGGGCTCGGCGCGGTCGAGGCCTCGCTCACGCTCGGCCTGACCGTCGCCGGCGTGGACGCGCCGCTGGCCACCTCCGCCGTGCTGCTCTACCGGCTGCTCACGTTCTGGCTGCCGGTGCTGCCCGGCTGGGCCGCCTTCACCCATCTCCAGCGAGACGAGGCCCTGTGATCCGGTCGATCTCGCGCAGCTCGTCCTCGGTGAAGGCCGGGCCGTCCAGGCACGCCACGTTGTCCTCGAGCTGACGCGCGCTGCTCGCGCCGATCAGCACGCTCGTCACCCGCGGGTCGCGCAGCGTCCACAGCAGCGCCATCTGCGCCAGCGTCTGACCGCGGCCCCGCGCGACCTCGTCGAGCTCGCCCGCCAGCCTCGTGTCGATCTGGTCGGCGCTCAGGAACCTGCTCGTCGCCGCCCGCGACCCGGCGGGCACGCCCTTCAGGTAGCGGTCGGTCAGCAGCCCCTGCGCGAGCGGCGAGTAGACGATGCAGCCCATGCCCGACTCCTCCAGCGTGTCGAGCAGGCCGCCCTCGATCCACCGGTTGATCATCGAGTACGACGGCTGGTGGATGAGCAGCGGCGTCCCCAGCTCCCGCATGATCCGCGCGGCCTGGGCCGTCTGCTCCGCGGAGTAGTTGGAGATGCCCGCGTACAACGCCTTGCCCGAGCGCACCGCCCGGTCCAGCGCGCCCATCGTCTCCTCCAGCGGCGTGTCCCGGTCGGGCCGGTGGCTGTAGAAGATGTCGACGTACTCCAGGCCCATCCGCTCCAGCGACTGGTCGAGGCTGGCCAGCACGTACTTGCGCGACCCCCACTCCCCGTACGGACCGGGCCACATGTCGTAGCCCGCCTTCGTGGAGATGACCAGCTCGTCCCGGTACGGGGCGAAGTCCTCGCGCAGGATCCGGCCGAAGGTGCGCTCCGCCGAGCCGTACGGAACGCCGTAGTTGTTGGCCAGATCGAAGTGCGTCACCCCGAGGTCGAACGCGCGCCGCAGGATCTCCCGCGACGTCGCGATCGGCCGGTCGTCGCCGAAGTTGTGCCACAGACCCAGCGAGACGGCCGGCAGTCGCAGGCCGCTGCGGCCGCTCCGGTTGTACGGCTGCCGGTCGTAGCGCCTCTCGTCCGCCGTGTACGTCACGGGGCGCCCGCCTCGGCGCCTCGCTCGATGATCCAGGACAGCGTGAACGCCTCCTCGCGCCACGCGTCGTAGCGCCCGCTCCGGCCGCCGTGACCCGCGCCCATCTCGGTCTTCAGCAGGAACGGCCCGCCGACCGCGGTGGCCCGCAGCCGGGCGACCCACTTCGCCGGCTCGTGGTAGAGCACGCGCGTGTCGTTCAGGCTGGTGATGGCGAGGATCGGCGGGTACGTCCGGCCGTCGACGTTCTCGTACGGCGTGTAGCTCTTCATGTACGCGTAGACGTCGGCGTCGTGCAGCGGGTCGCCCCACTCGTCCCACTCGATCACCGTCAGCGGCAGCGACGGGTCGAGGATCGTGTTGAGCGCGTCGACGAACGGCACCTCGGCCACCACGCCCGCGAACTCCTCGGGAGCCAGGTTGGTCGCCGCGCCCATGAGCAGGCCGCCGGCCGAGCCGCCGCGGGCCACGACCCGCCCGCTCCAGCCCGCCTGCTTCAGGTGCCGCGCCGCGGCCACGAAGTCGGTGAACGTGTTGCGCTTGCGCGTGAGCTTGCCGTCCTCGTACCAGTGCCGCCCCAGCTCGCCGCCCCCGCGCACGTGGGCCACGGCGAACACGAAGCCGCGGTCGAGCAGCGACAGCCGGGGCACCGAGAAGCCAGGGTCGATGGAGGTCTCGTAGCTGCCGTAGCCGTACAGGACGGTCGGCGCGGGTGTGGCGACGTCCTTCCGCTTGACCAGGGAGATCGGCACCCGCGTGCCGTCCTCCGCGGTCGCCCACTCCCGGAACTGCTCGTAGTCGTCCGGGTCGTAGCCGCCCAGCACCGCGCGCCGCTTCAGCAGGATCAGCTCACGGGTGGTCAGGTCGTAGTCGTAGACGCTCGACGGGGTGACCATGCTCGTGTAGCCGAGCCGGAGCCGCCCGGTGCTGAACTCGGGGTTGCCCGCGGGGCTCACGTCGTACAGCGGCTCGGGCCACTCGATCTCGTACGCGGAGTCGCCGGCGGCGGCCTCGGCCCGCTCACGCCACCCGCTTCCCCCCTCCGCGTAGGGAAGGACCCGGATGCCGGTGAGGCCGTCACGCCGGAAGTGGACGACGGCGTGACCGGCGAACGCGTCGATCTCCAGCAGCCGCGTGTCCTCGCGGTGCTCGATCAGCGGCGTCCATGTGCCCGGGTCGTCCAGCGGGGCGGTGGCCAGCTCGAAGTTCTCGGCGTTCTCGTTGTGCAGCACGTAGAAGAAGTCGCCCGCGTGCTCGACGCCGTACTCCACGCCGACCGTCCGGGGACGCACGATCCGGAACTCGCCCATGGGGTCGGCGGCGTCCAGGACGCGCACCTCACTGGTGATCTTGCTGCCCGCGCCCAGCACGAGGTACTTCTCGCTGCGCGTGAGCGAGACGCCGACCCAGTAACGCTCGTCGGACTCCTCGTAGACGAGCACGTCGTCGCGCGTGCCCAGGGTGTGGCGGTAGACCTGGTACGGCCGCCACGCGTCGTCCACGCGCGTGTAGAAGAACGTCGAGCCGTCGGACGACCACGTGCCGCCGTAGAAGATGTCCTCGATCTCGTCGTCCAGCACCTCGCCGGTCTCGAGGTTCTTGAACCTCAGTGTGAAGCGCTCGGCGCCCTTGTAGTCGGTGGAGTAGGCGAGCATCGTGCCGTCGGGCGAGACGGCGCTCACGCCGACGGAGAAGAACTCGCTGTCGCCCGCCAGCTCGTTGCCGTCGAGCAGGACCTGCTCCGCGTCGAGCCGCTCGCCGGGCTTGATCTCCGGCGGGGTCTCGCCCGTCGCCGGCACGCGGCACGACACGCCGTACTGCTTGCCCTCCTCGGTGCGGGAGAAGTACCACCAGCCGCCCTTGCGGCTCGGCACCGACAGGTCGGTCTCCTGGACCCGGCCTTTGATCTCCTGGAACAACTGCTCCTGGAGATCGGTCAGGTGGGCGGTGTGCTCTTTGAGATAGGCGTTCTCCGCCTCCAGATAGGCGACCGTGTCCGGGTCGTCCTTGTCGGCGAGCCAGGCGTACTCGTCGATCACGGTGTCGCCGTGATGGGTGCGCTCGGTCGGAACCTTCTTCGCCACCGGAGGCGTCGTCGCTTGGGATTCGCTGCTCACGTGGGGAGTCTATGGTCGGCCGTAATCCTTCTGTGGCCGGGAAGCTTGACGAAGACGGCTCGAGCAGTCGGGGGCGCTGCTAATCTTGTGAAGCCGACGCGGTGCGGCACAACCCTCCTCCTCCACTCAGGTGGATTCGGCATGGGCTGTGTCGATGGTCGTCGACAACCTCCCTCTGGCGAGTCGGTTCGGAGCATGGCTGCGGGCTGGTAAGTTAGAGGGGTTGCCCCGGAGACGGGGTGCGGTCGGAATTCCGAAAGCGCCGAATTTGACAGAGAATACGGTCGCTGAAAGAATAAAGACACAACGAAAAACGAAGCGAAAAGCGCCTCTCGCAGGACCGGGGAGTACGCGTCCGTTTCTTGAGAACTCAACAGTGTGTTAAAAGCCAGTGCATGAATACATGCATGACCCCGTCGC